>JBBSDV010000029.1:0-20752 GCA_038240335.1 Dehalococcoidia bacterium | reverse complement strand
CGATGATCAGCAGTTCCGGTACGCCGACGTCTGGCATGGACCTCTCCTCTGGCGTTATTTCTCAGCATAACGTACGAGCGGGCGGCGATCGCCGGATTCAGGGCGCGATTGAGAGACTCTCACAGCAGGCCCACGCGCACCCCTGCCCGACGGTATCCAGACTATCCACAGCTGATGGACGGCACCTGGCTACCCGCCGGTTACGGCGCCACGGCAATTTGAACGATTGAGGAGAGAGCAACGAAATACGATCGAATTGGTATAGCAATGTGCGGCAGGATCGATCTACAGTTACGTCACCTCGATTAGTGGGAACGTATATCCGGGGTGCAGCGCGGCTCTCCGCCGCGTGTCACGTCTTGCGAGTGGTCTCATGCTCAAACATCCCGTGGTTCTCGCGGGCTTCTTCGTCATCACTCTGCTCGGCATCGCCGCGGGGGTGCTGACCTTCGCCGATCGTGGCAGGCACGAGACCGCCGCGCCGGGCGCGCAGGCGGCGGCAACGACGCAGACGGCGCCGGCTGACGCAACCGCGGCGGACGCCGCGCCTGGAGCACAGACACTCCGCACTACCGCTGTCCGCACGGCTCCCGGCGACGGCTCGCCGGTGCTCGGTGCGCTGCCAAAAGACAGCGAGGTGGACGTCGACGGCCGCTCGTCGGACTCGAAGTGGCTGCGCATCGTGTTCCCTCGCGGCTCCGATGTGCGGGGCTGGGTCGATGCGGCGGCGATCGATCTGCCGAGCGTGATGGCGTCGCTGCCGGTGCGCGCGGGCGAGGCTTCTGTGCAAGCGCCGGCGCTGCCGACGAAGGCCGCGCAATCGGGCCAGGCCGGACGCTCCGGAGAGGCAGGACAATCGGCGAGCGCATCGATCCGCACGAGCAACACGACATCGACAGCCGCCGGCGCAGCGAGCACGGCGACGAGCGTGCCGGCGCCGCCGACAGCTGCCGCAGGATTTCCGGATCTGATCGTCAGCGGTGGCGGCAACGATAACGGTCACATCTCCGCGACGGTGAAAAACGCCGGCACAGGCACCGCCACGGGCACGGTTGTCGTAACGGTCCGCAGCAACGCCGGTGCAACGCTCGCCACTACATCCGCGGCGATCTCGCTGAAGGCGGGGCAGTCGATCACGATCCCGACGGGCTATTCCGTGCAGGGAGCGGCGCGAATCATCCTCGCTGTGAGCGCAGGCGGCGCGATCGCAGAGTCGAACACCGGCAATAACGAATTGCCGATGGCGGTGACGTTCACTTCGAACTAGCTTGCCGCTCGACGCGTGGCATCGCTCAGCTCGTTATGTAATCGTTTAGCACTTTCTTGCTTTCGCACCGCGTGGGCGACGCGGGCGTGTTGCGAACACGCCGGGGCGCAGCTCGAACTCATTGTGCCATTGACGGTCAGCGACCTCACGGTCCATGCGTCACGCGCCATCGCCGGCAGTGATGATGCCGACCACGGCCTCTAGACGACGGCCTCTAATGGAAGCGCCGACCGGGACGGGACAGCGTGGCATGGCAGCGTCCGCTTGCGCGTACTCTGCGACTGAGTTTGGTGTTTGTCGGGGGACACCCCCGGACCCCCGGCAGCCGGCGCGGCGGCTGCACACCGCAGTGGCTGGGCCGTCTTGGGCTACGGATGCCAATGCGGAGGTCGCCAACACTCGCCAGCGTCTCGGCCCGGAGAGCTGATCCAGGCGAGGGGTGGGTACGCATCCAGCAAGGCTTCACACATGGCGGCCAGCACGCCATAACGCCATGCCTCGCCGCGGGGCAATCGGCTATCATCGATCCAGGCTCTATGTTCACCCATCTCCACCTGCACACCGAGTTCTCGCTGCTCGATGGTCTCAGTCGCATCCCGGATGTGATGGATCGCGCCGTCGCGCTCGGGCAGCAGTCTGTCGCGATGACGGACCATGGGGCGCTGTACGGGGCGATCGATTTCTACAAGGAAGCGCGCGCGCGCGGCATCAAGCCGATCATCGGGATCGAGGCCTATGTCTCGCCGGACTCGCGCCACAAGAAGGCCGATTCGCGCTCGAACAACTATCACCACCTGACGCTGCTGGCGAAGAACGAGACCGGCTACCGGAACCTCCTCAAGCTCTCAACGAAATCGCATCTCGAAGGCTTCTACTACAAGCCGCGGATGGACAAGGAGCTGCTCGCGGAGTACGGAAAGGGGATCATCGCCCTTAGCGGCTGCCCATCGGGAGAGATGCACAAGCTGCTGTACGAGGATCGGACGGACGATGCGCGCCAGCTCGCGGGCTTCTTCAAGGACGTGTTCGACGACTTCTATCTCGAGGTGATGCGCCACGACGAGCCGGAGATCAACGCCCAGTGCGCAAAGGTGCTGGCGGGACTGAGTGATCTGTCGCGAGCGACGGGCATCCCGATGGTGGCGACGAACGACTCGCACTACACGGCGCAGGAGGATCACAGCATCCACGACGTGCTTCTGTGCATCGGCACGAACAGCACCGTCGACGATCCGAAGCGGCAGCTGAAGATGCACGACACCTCGTATTACGTGAAATCCGAGGAGGAGATGCTGGCGCTCTTCCCCGAGATGCCGGAAGTGGTGACGAACACACAGCTCGTCTCGGAGCAATGCAACCTCGAGCTGGAATTCGGCCGGCTGCACCTGCCGGAGCCGGAGATCCCCGCCGGCTTCACGCCGCACGAGTACCTGACGCACCTGGCACGCGAGGGGTTGAACCGGCGTTATCCGTTCGCGACGGACGAGATCAAGGCGCGGCTGCAGTACGAGCTCGATGTCGTCGAGAAGACTGGCTTTACCAATTACTTCCACGTCGTCGATGACATCGCGAAGTTCTGCAAGCGCGACGGGATCATGCTCGGTGTTCGCGGCTCGGCCGCGGCGAGCATCATCCTCTACGTACTCGACGTCACGTTCATCGATCCGCTGGCGACGAGGCTCGTGTTCGAGCGCTTCTTGCACGTCGACCGCAAGGAGCCGCCGGACGTCGACTTCGACTTTCCGGACGACCGGCGCGACGAGGTGATCCGCTACGTCGCGGAACGGTACGGCTATGACCGGGTAGCGCAGATCATCACCTTCGGCACGATGGGGGCGAAAGCGGCGATTCGCGACACCGGGCGCGCGCTCGGTATGTCGTACGGCGACGTCGATCGGGTCGCGCGGCTGGTGCCGAACGCGCTGCACATGACGCTCGAGAAGGCGCTGGCCGAAGCGCCCGAGCTGGCCGGCGCGTACGAGGTGGACACGGAGGTTCGCAGCCTCGTCGATACGGCGCGGCGGCTTGAGGGCATCGCCCGGCACGCGAGCACGCACGCGGCGGGCGTCGTCATCTCGCGCGAACCGCTGGCGGAGTTCCTGCCGCTGCAGCGGCCGACGCGCGGCGACGAATCGTCGATCCCGACGACGCAATACGCGATGGCGCAGGTCGCCGAGATCGGCTTGCTGAAGATGGACTTTCTCGGCCTCGCGAACCTGACGATCCTCGGGCAGGCGATCGAGATCATCGAGCGCACACGCGGTGTTACGGTCGACCTGCAGAACCTGACGGATGGCGACCCGAAGACATTCGAGATGCTGAGCAGCGGCGATACGTTCGGGGTGTTCCAGCTGGAGTCGCCGGGGATGCGGCGGGCGATCCAGGAGCTGCGACCGGACAGCACGGCCGAGCTGATGGCGCTCGTCGCACTCTACCGGCCGGGGCCAATGCAGCACATCGGGGCCTACTGCCGGGCGAAGCACGACCGCTCGCTGGTCAAGTACCCGCACGCCGATCTCGCCGAGATCCTCGACGAGACGTACGGCGTGATCGTGTACCAGGATCAAGTGTTGCTGGTGCTGCAGAAGTTCGCCGGCTACTCGCTGAAGGACGCCGATGCGATCCGGAAGGCGATGTCGAAGAAGATCGCGGCGCTGATGCAAGCGGAGGGCGAAAAGTTCATCGCGGCAGCGACGAAGAACGGCTACAGCGACGAACAGGCGCGGGCCATCTTCGACCTCATTGAGCCGTTCGCCGGCTACGCCTTCAACAAGGCGCACTCGGCATGCTACGGAACGATCGCGTACCAGACGGCGTGGCTGAAGGCGAACTACCCGCACGAATACATGACGGCGGTGCTGGCGAGCGCCGGCGCGCACGAGCGCATCGCCGAGGCCGTTGCCGAGTGCGTGCGGCTGGGCATCGCCGTGCAGCCGCCGGATGCGAATAGCAGCGGCACCGGCTTCGAACTGCACGAGATCAACGACGTGCCGGCGATTTGCTTCGGGCTTGCGACGGTGAAGAACGTGGGGCAGGGCGCGGCGGAGGCGATCGTCGAAGCGCGCGCGGCGGGCGGTGCGTTCACCAACATCGAGGACTTCACGAAGCGCGTGGACATGCGGACGCTGAACAAACGCGCGCTCGAATCGCTGGTCAAGGCCGGCGCGCTCGACTCGCTGACGCGGGGCGACGGCCGGCCGCTCGGACGCGGCACCCTGCTCGTGAACATCGACCGCATCGTCTCGCTGGCGCTGCGCGAGGCGAAGCTCAAGGAGTCGGGGCAGTCGACGATGTTCGACATGTTCGGGGACAGCGTGGCGACGCCGTTGCCGGCGCTGGATCTTGTCGAGTCGGTGGTGTCGAAGCAAGAGATGCTGGCGTGGGAGAAGGAACTGCTGGGCGTGTATGTCTCGGAGCACCCGTTTACGAGCGCCGCGGTCACGATCGCGAGGCACACGTCCGCGCTGGTGAGCGAGCTGACGCCGGAGCTCGATGGGCGCGAGGTCGTAATCGCCGGCATGGTCAACAGCATCCGTGCGCTGACGACGAAAGCGGGCAAGCAGTTCGTCGCCGTCAGCGTCGAGGATCTCTCGGGCACGGCGGAGGTGACCGTGTGGCCCGATGTCTATGATCCAACCCGCGACATCTGGAAGCCCGGCAACATCTTGCTCATGTTGATCCGCGTGCGCGAGCGCAACGACCGCCTGCAAGCGGCGGCGCAGCAGGTATCGCTTGTACAGGCGGCGGACGGCACCTTCTCCCACGAAGAGTTCCGAGTCCCGGCGTGGCTCGGCAGCGCGCTGCGGGGCGCTGGCGTGCGGGTCGAGGAGGTGGTGCGGGGCGAGGCGGTTGGAGGTCGGGGGTCGGAAGTGGGGCTCGCCGGGAATGACGCTGGACGCTGGACAGTGGATGCTGGAAATGGCAATCGGCGCGCGGGCGGCACTGATGATGTGCCGGGCTCACCCGAATCGGCGAACGGCGATGGGTCACCGCTGCAGAATGCGTCGGAAGCGGCAGAACGAACATTCAACATCGAACATTCAACATCTGCTGCGGAACGGACGCCGGCACAATCGGCGAACGGCAACGCCACGTCGACGCCGAACGGCAAGGGGTCAGCACTGCCCATCACCACGCTCCGTTTTCATCTGCATGAGTCGGACGACGAGGATGCGGATCGGGTGCGGCTGGATACGCTGCTCGGCGTGCTCGCACGCTGTCCCGGTAGCGACATCATGAGGCTCTTCATCCACGCCCGCGACGGTGATCGCATCGAGCTGAGCTTGCCGGAGGCGGCGGCGTCGGAGACGCTGCGCAGCGACGGCATCGCGGCGCTCGGACCGAGCGGCGGCGCCGATGCGCTGCCGGGCGCGCTCAAGACGCGAGGCGTCGAGCCGATCGAGGTCTGACGGCGCGCCTCGGGCGTCGGGGTCACCGTAAGCACGGCGCCGGCAGTTCTTACGCCAAGCGCCACACCACGAGTGTCCACCGAGATGGCGGATGCTGGCATGACGAACGGAAAGCGGCTTCCCGAAGGAAGCCGCTTCTTACAGTCGTATTCGATCGAAGCGCCGCTAGGCGGGCTGCGCCTGTAGTTGCTTCTTGAGGGCGGCCATCTTGTCGCCGATGGCGTCGAGCTCGTCGCCGAGCGCCTTCTTTGCATCGGGGAAGAGCTCGCCTTCCTCCTCCTCGATGTGATGCTCGACGTTCTCGGTCAGCACCTTGAACTTCGCGTCGTACGTCTCGTCCTCGGGCTGAAGCGCCGCGATCTCGTCCATCAGCGTGGCGACGACGTGGTGCTCCTCGATGCCTTCGAGGACGAGATCCTTGCCCTCTTCGTCGGCCTTCTTCTGGACGGCCGGATAGAAGATCTGCTCCTCGAGCTTGGAGTGCAGGCGCAGCTCAGAAATCACCTTCTCGGCGATCTGCTGCTTGGTCTTGTACGCCGTGTCGCCCGCGCCCTCGTACTCGCGGAACAGCGCCTTGACCTCCTTGTGGTCCTTCTTCAGCATCTCGATCGGATCCATTGCGTCTCCTTCTAAGGCACGCCCGTGCCGCTTTCCGTAACTCAGGATGGTTGATGGTGCGTCGTGCTCAGTCGGGCACGCGCTCGGATCGACGTCCGTTTGTCGATGGGTTCGACTTCGACGATGCCGCCGTGGCGACACGGGAACCGTCGTCCTTCTCTTCTTCGATGTCATCGGCAATCGGCTCCGTGACGGCGTCAGCGTGCGCCTTCGATACGCCTTCGAGCTGCTTGTGAAGGTGCTCGAGCTCTTCGTCGGAGAGGGCTTCGAGGCCGACGAGGCCGGTGCGCGCGCCATGCACGGCGCGGAGGAGCTCGTCGAGCTTGAGGTGCAGCGCCTTCGAATCGCGGTTCTGCGTGTTCTGGATCAAGAACACCATCAGGAACGTGACGATCGTCGTGCTCGTATTGATAACGAGCTGCCACGTGGTCGAGAAGGCGAACAGCGGCCCCGAGAGCGCCCAGACGACGATCGCGGCGGAGGCGATGAAGAACGCGGCCGCGGAGCCGGCCGCGATCGATGTCGACTGCGAGAACTTGCGAAATAGTTCGTTCATGTCTGGAGTATTGGGGGCGGTCGCTAACGACCCCGTGGCGCGAGGCTAATAGCGCATCACATTTGCATTCCAGCCCGACAATCGGCCGTCTTGTCTATGTGTAACGATTGCATCGGAACGGAGAACTGATCCCGAATCGGCGGGGATATCGCCGACCGAATCGCCTCACCGCAAGCTACGCGAGCCATGCGACCCTGGGATCCGATGAGATGCAGCGAGGCCCACGTTTCGCGTGGGCCCCGGCATGCAGTGTGTCGCGCGACTGTCTTTACGCGGGTGCGATGGCGTCGACCTTCTGGCGCGCCGCATCCTTGTCCTTAAACCAGATCGCGTTGATCTCGGTGTAGGGCTTCGCGGCGTCGGGCACGTCGTCCTCGGCGAAGATGGCGTTGACCGGACAGGCCGGCTCGCAAGCGCCGCAGTCGATGCACTCGTCCGGGTCGATGTACAGAATCTTGTCCTCGTCGCCGTCGTCGTGGATGCAGTCCACGGGGCAGACGTCGACGCACGAGCGGTCTTTCGTGCCGATGCACGGGTCAGTGATGACGTAGGTCATGGGGCCTCCTTCGAATCTTGCACGTAAGTCCGACGCCATTCTAGAAACCCTTCCCGCCTGTGTGAAGTGGTATTTGGCACTATTTACTTACGATATTCGCCGGCGGAGGCTGGTGATTGGTAGTTAGAGATCAGGAAGATGCGGCTGGAGGCGGAGTGTCATGGCGCTCGCATCGGCGCTGACGACGCCGCCAGCGGCGCGCGTGTGCGCGATCGAGCATCGGACCCCCCGATGGCGCGACTGAACGCTCGAACGTGCGATACTGGGGCGGCGAGCGCGTCTCGGACACGCCAGCGCGAACCTAGTACGACGGAGGGACTCCATGATCACCGTGGGCCAGCAGGCGCCGGAGTTCGAACTCGAGGATGAGAACGGGAAGGACGTGCGGCTGACGGACTTTCGCGGCAAGTCGGCCGTCGTGCTGATGTTCTATCCCGCCGACAACACGCCTGGCTGCACAAAGCAGCTCTGCGCCGCCCGCGACGATTACGACAAGTACGTTTCCGCAGGGGTCGAGGTATTCGGCGTCAACCCGGGCAGCGCGGGGACGCACAAGAAGTTCGCCGAGAAGCACGGCTTCAAGACGCCGCTGCTCCTTGACGCCGGAGGCAAGGTCTCGCGCGCCTACGACGCACTGATGCCGATCCCGATCATCACGCTGGTCAACCGCACCGTCGTCGGCATCGACCGCGAAGGGGTCGTGCGCTTCTACGAGCGCGGCATGCCGGCGACGGGGGCGATCCTCGGCGCGATGTCCGACGCCGGCGTCGGCGGATAACGATCGTGTGCTGACACCGCCGCTCGTAGCTGCGCATCTAACGCTTCGGGCATCCCTATCACTCCCTTCGGCAGTCCGTGCGGAGGCCGAGGGTCCTTCCTGTAACCTTTGCGGCGGCTTCTCGTTCGATTATTTGCAGGCTCTTGTGTAGAGGGCGGTGGCGCTATAATGCTGCGCTTTTGCGCGTGCGCAAGAACCAAGGGCGATCATCGATCCGGCGAGCATAGCGACGAATGCAGACGCCCCCGCACGTCGCACCTTGGGCGGAGAACGGGCGGCTTTCTCATCAGGACTCGCATCTCGCGACAGCATTGCAACCTGATCACGGAAACCTAGGGACCGGGATTGCGCGCGCTCGCCGTCGATGCGAACGAGTACGACAAACTAGAGCAGGAGCACGTCATGTCGAAGAAGAAGTTCGTCTATCTGTTCCGGGAGGGTCACAAGGACCAGAAGGACCTGCTCGGCGGCAAAGGCGCGAACCTCGCCGAGATGACCAACCTCGGGCTGCCGGTACCGCCCGGATTCACGATCACGACCGAGGCCTGCAACGCCTACACCGCGAACAACATGCGACTGCCCGCCGGCCTGATGGACGACGTGCGGGCGGCGCTTGCGACGGTCGAGGACGCCGCCGCGAAGAAGCTCGGTGATCCAGGTTCGCCGCTGCTCGTATCGGTGCGGAGCGGCGCCAAGTTCTCGATGCCCGGCATGATGGACACGGTGCTCAATCTCGGCCTCAACGACACCACACTCCGCGGCCTGATCGATGCCAGCGCGAACGAGCGCTTCGCCTACGACGCCTACCGGCGCTTCATCATGATGTTTTCGGACATCGTCCTCGGACTGGAGCGCAAAACGTTCGACCGCATCTTCGACGACGCCAAGAAGGCTGCCGGCGTCAGCGAGGACTCACAGTTGCAGCCAGACGCGCTGAAGGCCGTCGTCAAGCAGTTCAAGGCGCACGTCAAGCGCGAGACGGGCAATGACTTTCCCGAAGATCCGATGCAGCAGCTCGAGCTGGCGATTCGCGCCGTCTTCGACTCCTGGAACAACGAGCGCGCGTTCCGCTACCGCGAGATCGAGAAGATCCCGCACGACCTCGGCACGGCCGTCAACATCCAGACGATGGTCTTCGGAAATATGGGCAGCGACTCCGGCACGGGCGTGGCCTTCACGCGCGACTCCTCGACGGGTGAGCGCAGGGTGACGGGCGAGTACCTGGTAAACGCGCAGGGCGAGGACGTCGTCGCGGGCATCAGGACGCCGTCCGACATCGGCCAGCTCGAGCGCGACAATCCGCCGCTCTACAAGCAGTTCGCCGACATCTGCGAGACGCTGGAGCTCCACTACCACGACATGATGGACGTCGAGTTCACGTTCGAGAAGGGGCGGCTGTACTTCCTTCAGTGCCGCGTCGCCAAGCGCGCAACCGCGGCGGCCGTGAAGATCGCCGTCGACATGACCGCAGAGGGGCTGATCGACCGTGCGACGGCGCTCAACCGCGTCGTCCCGGATCGGCTCGACGACCTGCTGCACCCGCACGTCGATCCCCGCGCGAAAATCATCCTGCTGCCCGAGATCGCCTCAGCCGTCGCCGGCGTCGCCGGATCGAAGCCGGCGCTGGTGTACGAACAGGACGGCGCGATCGAGACGATCTCCACGCGCGACTGGATGGCGAAAGACGAGGATGCGCGAGACGAGCTGCTTTCCTCGCTGCTCGCGCGCGCGCGTTTCATCGAGATCGCCCGCGGCCTCGCGGCATCGCCGGGCGCCGCGTCGGGCGTCGCCGTGTTTGACTCGGAAGAGGCGTCGACGCGCGGCAAGAGCGAGCCGGTGATCCTCGTGCGCGAGGAGACGTCGCCGGACGACGTGCAGGGCATGCACGCATCGCAGGGCATCCTCACGGCGCGCGGCGGCAAGAGCAGCCACGCGGCGCTTGTCGCGCGCGGCTTCGGCAAGCCGTGCATTGCGGGATGCGAGTCGATCACGGTCGACGAAGGCGCACGGAGCTTCTCGATCCACGGCGTCACGATCAGCGAGGGCCAGTTCCTGACGATCGACGGCTCGACGGGCAACGTGCTGCTTGGCGTCGTGCCGGCGGAGGAAGCAACATTCTCGCCTGAGCTGACGGAGCTGCTGACGTGGGCTGACGAGACGCGCCGGCTCAAGGTGCGGACGAACGCCGACACGCCGACCGATGCCGGCAAGGCGATCGAGTTCGGCGCCGAGGGCATCGGCCTCTGCCGGACGGAGCACATGTTCCTGCAGAAGGAGCGTCTCCCCGTCGTCCGCGAGATGCTGCTGGCGGCGGCCGACGCGAAGAACCTCGAAGCCGAAGCGACCGCGCTGCGCAAGGAGATCGAGGGGGCGTCATCCGAGAAGAAGGCGATGCTGGAGCAGCGCCTGCACGATGTCCTCGGCCGCATGGAGGGCCCGATGGGCCATTATCGCGGCGCGCTGGAACACATCTTGCCGATGCAGCAGGGCGACTTCGAGGAGATCTTCCGGATCATGGCCGGCAAGCCCGTGACGATCCGGCTGATCGACCCGCCGATGCATGAGTTCCTGCCCGACCACGACGCCCTGCTCGAGGACGTGACGCGGCTGCGGATTACGGCGCCGGACTCGCTGGAGCTGCGCGAGAAGGAAGCGATGCTCGCGAACGTCAACGCGATCCGGGAGCAGAACCCGATGCTCGGCCTGCGCGGCTGCCGTCTCGGCATCCTCTATCCCGAGATCAACGAGATGCAGGTGCGGGCGATCTTCTGTGCCGCGATCAAGCTGGCAGCGGAGGGGATTGAGGTGCTGCCGGAGATCATGATCCCGCTCGTCGGCTTCGAGACGGAGCTGACGCACCTGCGCACGCTGCTCGAGACGACGGCGCGCCGGGAGATGGAAGCCGCGGGGGCGCAGATCAAGTACCAGTTCGGCACGATGATCGAACTGCCGCGCGCGGCGCTGACCGCGGGCGAGATCGCGAAGACGGCGCAGTTCTTCTCGTTCGGTACGAACGACCTGACGCAGACGACGCTGGGTTGCAGCCGCGACGACGCCGAGGGCAAGTTCCTCGGCCGCTACCTGGAGATGGGTCTCCTCAAGGACAACCCCTTCGAGACGATCGACCAGGCGGGCGTCGGCGCCGTGATGAAGCTGGCGATCGATGCCGGACGTGGCACGCGGCCGGCGATCAAGCTCGGCGTCTGCGGCGAGCACGGCGGCGACCCGCGCAGCATCACCTTCTTCCACGAACTCGGTCTCGACTACGTCAGCTGCTCCCCCTTCCGTGTGCCGATCGCCCGCCTCGCGGCGGCGCAAGCCGCGATCGCCAAAAGCGCGGAGCGCGATCGATAGGGGTGATTCTCGATGCGTGTCCGCGACCGAGGCAGCACTGCCTCGATGCCTCGCAAGTTGCGGTGAGAACGTGTGTTCTATTATCGGACGGTCGTGAACGTCCCGCGCTTGTACGATAATGATGTTATCATATGCCCAAGCCAACCGAAGTCGTGTTCCTCGAACACGCTCTGTTTCGAATGAGGCAACGAAACATCGATGAGGGCGACGTGCACCGCGCGCTGGCCGCACCGCTTTCGCGACTACGTTTCGCGCCGACGGCAGAGCAGAGGCGCGACAACGAATGGATCGCCGCGGTGTACTGCTCGTGATCTACCGGCATGTCGAGCGCTCGATCGTCGTTATCAGTGCAATCTGGGAGTGACCAATGGATCTTGTCATTCAGACCGACGTTGAGAACGATCTCTTGTATCTCGCGCTTTCAAAGCGTGCGCTTGATCAGGGCTGCGTAACGCGCACCCTACGCGTCGACGAAGACGTCGCGATTGATTTCGATGCCGGTGGGCGTGTCCTTGGCCTCGAAGTGGTGAACGCATCGAACCGCATCGGCGGGTCGCTCGACGAGATCACGCTCGATGCGCTCGTCGGGGTCAAGGAAGCAGCGGCGATGCTCGGAGTCCAACGTTCGAATTTCATCCGCGACTATGCTGATCGGCCCGGCTTCCCTCGTCCGATCGCAGAACTCGCGAGCGGCCGTGTGTGGTTGCGCGGGCAGATCGATTCGTACGTCCGGGGTCTCACCGAACCGACGACCGCTTCTACAGGTTCGACGACGTAGTCTCTCGCGCAATAGTTACTGAACGACATGGACGTTGTCGAGCCACGTCAGCCATCGCACAGCGTCACCGAGTAAACTCCACTACGTGGACGAGAGCCTCAGCCCGATCCGGCGGCAGTATGTGGATGTGAAGCGGCGGTATCCGCACGCGATCGTATTCTTCCGGCTCGGCGACTTCTACGAGACCTTCGACGACGACGCGGAACTGTGCGCTCGCGAGCTCGATATCACGCTGACGTCGAAGCCGATGGGGAAGGGGCTGCGGGTGCCGCTCGCGGGCATCCCCTATCACTCCGTCGACGGCTACGTCGCCAAGCTGATCGCGAAGGGCTACAAGGTCGCGCTGTGCGAGCAGATGAGCGACCCGGCGACGACGAAGGGCATCGTTGAGCGCAAGGTCGTCCGCGTCGTCACGCCCGGCACCGTGATCGACGGCAAGCTGCTCGACGAGCGCGCGAACAACTATCTCGCCTGTCTCGCTCCTCCGCGCCGCGCGCGTGCGAGCAGCGCATCCGCGGCGGCCGACGATGTGTGGCGCGGCGAGATCGGCTTCGCGTACGTCGATATCTCGACCGGCGAGTTCGTCGCGGGGGCGCTGACGGCGGAGCAGTGCGCGGCGGAACTCGCGCGCATCCGGCCGGCTGAGGTGATTGTGCCGGAGAGTGCGGGCGCGCCGTCGTGGCTCGATAGCGCCGCCAACGTCACGCGCGTCGAGCCGCTGTGGTTCGATGCCGAGATCGCGACGGTGACGCTGCAAGAGCACTTCCGCGTCGCGTCGCCTGAGGCGTTCGGCATCGATCGCGCGTCGCCGGCGGTCGCGGCGTGCGGCGCGGTGCTGATGTACCTACGCGAGAACCAGGCCGGCAGCATCGCGCTCGTGTCGGCGATCCGCGCCCACAAGCCATCGGAGTACGTCGGCCTCGACGCGCACACGATGCGCAATCTTGAGATCTTCACCGCCGGGCGTGATCTGCGCCGCGAGGGCTCGCTGCTGTCGACGCTTGACCTGACATCGACGGCGATGGGATCGCGGCTGCTGCGCCGGCGGCTCGGTCAGCCGTTGTGCGACGTCGCCGAGATCGAGCGGCGGCTGGACGCCGTTGCGTACTGCAACGAGAGCGCGCTGCGCCGGGCGCGGCTGCAGGAGCTGCTGCACGCGATGCCCGATCTCGAGCGCGTCGTCGGCCGCATCGTCGCCGGCGCCGCGCAGCCTCGCGACCTCGTGTCGCTGCGCCGCGGCCTCGAATTGATCCCGCAGCTGCGGCTGGCGATGGCCGTCGGGCTGGCGCCGCGCGGCGTCACAGATCGGCCGCCGGGAACCGCGAACGGCGTGAGCGACGGCGACGGCATCGATTGGGGCAGCGGAGAGGCGCAGGGTCCGGAGTCGAAGGCCGCGGAGATCGGCGGACAACTCGGCGAGAATGGCGGTGGCGGATCGCCCGTGGCGCAAAACGGCATCGGAAATGACTCGAACATGGCGCAGGCGGGGACGCCTGCGCCATACGGCGCGGCCGCGGTTCAACATCGCGAGGAAGCGGCGCAGGTGGCGACCTTGCCGCCCCGACTCAAAGGCCACGCCGCCGGCGATGGCTATCGCACCGACGCGCGGGTGGCGGCGATCGTGGGGCGGCTGCGGGCGTGCGAGGACGTCGCGGCCGCGATCGCCCAGGCGATCGACGACGAGCCGGGGGCGACCATCGACGCCGGCAATATCGTGCGGCCGGGGTTCTCGGAGGAACTGGATCACCTGAGGCTGATCACGCGCGACGTGCGGCGATTCCTCACCGAGCTCGAGACGGGAGAGCGGGCGCGTACCGGCATCAAGTCGCTAAAGGTCGGCTACAACCGTGTCTTCGGCTACTACATCGAGATCACAAAGGCGCACACGGGCGTCGCCGTGCCGGAGCACTACGAGCGCCGCCAGTCGCTGGTGAACGCCGAGCGCTACGCGACGCCGCAGCTGCGCGAATACGAGAGCCAGATTCTCGGCGCGAAAGAGCGTGCGGAGGAGATGGAGGCGGCGATCGTGCGCACGCTCTGCGCGCAGGTCGCGGCGGCGGCGACGCAGATCCTCGGCACGGCCGCAGCGGCGGCGGAGCTCGACGTGAATTGCGCCCTGGCGGAAGCGGCGGCGCGTTACAGCTACGTGCGGCCATCGCTGCACACCGGTGACGCACTCGAGATCCGGGACGGCCGGCACCCGATGGTCGAGCGGGCTATGTCGGCGGGCGCGTTTGTGCCGAACGACACGATCCTCGCGTCGGGTGACGCGCAGATCATCGTCCTCACCGGCCCGAACATGGCGGGCAAATCGACGTACCTGCGGCAGGTCGCCGTGATCGTCTTGATGGCGCAGTGCGGAGGTTTCGTGCCCGCGTCGGCGGCGACGATCGGCGTCGTCGACCGCATCTTCACGCGCGTCGGCGCCGGCGATGACCTGACGTCGGGCCAATCGACGTTCATGGTCGAGATGATTGAGACGAGCGCGATCCTCCACAACGCGACGGCGCGCTCGCTTGTGATCCTCGACGAGATCGGCCGCGGCACGAGCACGTACGACGGCATGGCGATCGCGCGCGCCGTTGTCGAGTACCTGCACAATCGACCCGGCCTCGAGGCGAAGACGCTGTTCGCAACGCACTATCACGAGCTGGTGGAGCTCGCGCGCCACCTGCCGCGCGTGCGCAACTACAACGTCGCCGTCGCCGAAGAGGCGGGGCGCATAGTCTTCGTGCGGCGCATCGTCGCCGGCGGCGCCGACCGTAGCTACGGCGTGCACGTCGCCGAGCTCGCCGGCCTGCCGAAGGCGGTGGTCGAGCGCGCCCGGACTGTGCTGCTCGAGCTGGAGGCCAGTGCCGGGCGGAACGGCCACGCGCCCGCTCGCGATGTCGCGCCGCAGCTGTCGCTGTTCGCGGCGACGGCGCCGGACGACGGCCTGCGCGGCGATCTGGCGACGCTCGACGTCGAGAGCATGTCGCCGCTGGCGGCACTGACGCAGTTGTACGAGTTGCGCGATCGAGCGCGCGCCGGAGTCCCGGGGGAGGAAGCATGAACGACGGGTTGTTTTCCCAGCAACAGCTGCGATTCCTCGAACGGCCGCGGATCGGCCGGCTCGGCACGATCCGGCGCGACGGCACGCCTCACATCGCGCCCGTCTGGTATCGGTTCGTCGACGGCGCGTTCCTCGTGCTGACGGAGCGCGGCTCGCAGAAGTACAAGAACATCGAGCGCGATCCGCGCGTCGAGTTTTGCATCGACGACGAGCGGCCGCCGTATCACACGATCATCGTCCGCGGCCGCGCGTTGTTCGAAGAGGCGCCGGGTCGCGAGTGGCGCGAAGAGATGGCGATCGCCTACCTCGGCGAGGACGCGGGCAAGCGCTACATCGAGCAGAATATGCACGACAACAACGTCATGCTCCGCATCGTGCCGGAACGCGTGTCCGGATGGTGATGGTGGTGGTCGGGAGTGTTGATGGAATTGCGGCGATGGTAGTCGGCCGCGGGGTTCGTGTTGCACTGGCGCCGATGTGTGATGCTGGAGGCGGCGTGCGAGCGGTGGTGGCGCGAGGAATCTGGACATTGATCCACCCAGTAGCTTGACGCGTAGGGCGGGTCTTTGACCTGTCCGCTCCGGCTATCATCGCTCATCGGGCCATCGCCGGGGCTCATGCCCACCAAGCTGATACAGCCGAAGGAGACCCGACATGACGACAAGCACCGACCTTTGCATGCTCTCGCTCGAGGATGTGGCGCAGCTGATCGCCTTCAAGGAGGTTAGTCCGGTCGAGGTGACGCGCGCCGTGCTCGAGCGCATCGAGAAGCTGAACCCGGCGCTCAACGCCTACATCACCGTGACCGCTGATGCGGCGATGGCGGAGGCGCAGACGGCGGAGCGCGAGATCGCGGCGGGCGACTACCGGGGCCTGCTGCATGGCGTGCCGATCGGCATCAAGGATCTGTTCGCGACGAAGGGTGTGCGGACGACTGCCGGCTCGAAGATCCTCGCCGACTGGGTGCCGGACGAAGACGCTACGGTCATCACAAAGCTGCGAGAGGCGGGGGCGATCAGCGTCGGCAAGCTTGGCATGCACGAGATCGCGTACGGCACGACGTCCGACAACATCCACTTCGGCGCAATCCACAATCCGTGGAACCTCGAGCGCGTGCCGGGCGGCTCGTCCGGCGGCTCCGGCGCGGCGACGGCGGCGGGATTGGCGTTCGCGACGCTCGGTTCCGATACGGGCGGCAGCATTCGGATGCCGGCGGCGGCATGCGGGTGCGTCGGCCTGATGCCGACGTACGGCCGTGCGAGCCTCTACGGGGCGATACCGCTGTCATGGACGCTCGATCACCCAGGGCCGCTGACGCGCACGGTGCGCGACTCGGCGATCGTGCTGCAGGCGATCGCCGGCTTCGATCCGCGCGATCCGTCCACGGCGGATGTCGCCGTGCCAGACATGCTCGAGGATATCGAGCGCGGTCCGAAGGGGCTGCGGATCGGCGTGCCGAAGCAGTTCTTCTGGGACAACGTCGAGGCTGACGTCGCGGCGTCCGTGCGGGCGGCGATCGCGGCACTCGAGGGCGCGGGCGCACTCGTACGGGAGGTCGATTGGCCGGGACTTTCGGCGTACAATCCGGCCTTCATCGCGATCATGTTCGGCGACGCGTCTGCCTATCACGCGCCGAACTTCCCGTCGCGTCGCGCCGAGTACGGCGATCAGGTCGCGGCACTGCTCGATGCGGGCCTCAACGTCACCGGGGTGCAATATGCGCGGGCGATGCAGACGCTGCGAGCGGCGCGCGGTGGCGAGGCCGACGAGGTGCTCGCCGGCGTCGATGTGCTCGCAGTCCCGACGATGCCGGTCGTCGCGCCGGCAATCGAGGCATCGCGGGTGACGGATCCCGGGGGGCGCATGTCGTCGTTCACGAGCATCTTCGACTTCACGGGCCAGCCGGCGATCACGGTGCCGTGCGGCCTTTCCGGCGCGACGCTGCCAATCGGCATCTCGTTCGTCGGGCGGCGGTGGGACGAGCCGTCGGCGCTCTGGGCGGCGCGCGCCTACGAGCAGGTGCGCGGCGACTTCCCGACGCCACCGGTGTAGGTCAGTCCTGCGCGCGCGAATGCGTTTCAGTGCCATCCCGGACGATGATCTATGCGCCGGCGCAGGTTTCGCTGGGCTGAGGTCTCGGTGCTATCGAAAATACGGAAGAAGGCCCGCCGCGGGACACTCGGACCCCCTGCAGGCGTTGAGGCGGCTGCACTCAGCGTGTGACTATTGGTGGATGAGAATCGCTCGACGAGAGTTATCCCGCCCTCGGTTTGAGGCGGAGGACTCGGCGCAACAGGCCGGTGCGGAGAGAGGTCCAGGCGGTCTCGAGGCGCTCCGTCTCGTCGTCGGAGAGTGGCTTGTGGCCGAAGCGATTGCGCTCGTACGTGGCGGCGAGGTAACCGGCGGCGTCGGCGCCCGGCACGTCGCGGCGAAGGCGCGCGGCGAACTCGCGCGGCGTCTCGCTGCGACGCGGGCCGGAGCGGCCTAGCGCCGCCAGCCGCACGGTCTTCTCCCAGAGCTGCGCGGGCCGCGAGAGGCCGCCGAGGCCCCACTCCCACGCCAGCTTCGCGCCCGCGGCGAGTGCGATCGCGACAGCGCCGATGATCGTCAGCGTCATCAGCACCGGCCAGACGTCCGTGCCCCCGCCGGTGCTTGGTTTCGTAGCCGAAATCGGGGGCGTGGTCGACCCTGGCGGCACGATGCCGAGATCGATGGCGTCCCCCTCGCTGAGGCCACGCTCCGAGCTGCCGGCGATCGAGGCCGGGGCCTTCGGCGTCCCGGGGCGGTTGATCAGCGGCTGCGATGGCGTCGGGCTGAATTCGACCCAGCCAGCGCCCGGAAAGTAGACCTCGGGCCACGCGAAAGCGTTGCGCTCGGTGAGCTTGAAGACGTCGCTATCGCCTTGACGCGCGAGCGGGTCGACGACGTAGCCGGTCGCGACGCGCGCAGGGATGCCGAGCGACCGCAGCATCACCGCCATCGCCGAGGCGTGGTAGTCGAAGTAGCCGCGCTGCAGGTCGAAGAGAAAGTAGTCGACGGCGTCGTGTCCAGCGGGTGTGATCGGAACGTTGTAGTCGTTCGGGAACGTGCGCAGGTACTTCTCGACGGCGGCGGCGCGGTCGTATGGCGTCACCGCCGAAGCGGCGACCTCGCCGGCCTTCTGCCGGACGCGGCTTGGCAGGTCGTTCGGGAGCGAGAGATAACGATCTGTCACCCACGCCGGGTAGTCGACACCGGCGGCCCGCAGCTGTCCGATCGATGCAATGCTGACGCTGCCGGTCGTGCTGTAGGTGTCGCCGTTGCTCAGGTGCTCCGCCGGTTGGAGACTGGCGACGTCCGCCGCATCGCCGCCGGTCGGCGCGACGGCGTTCTGATCGCTGTTCACCGGCTGACCGAGGCTGTACAGATGCTGGTCGTTGCCACCCTCGACCTTGACGTTGATCGTTACGTCCTGCCGTGTGCCCTCCGTAACGCCCGGCGCGCGGGCCGCTTCGGCCGCGGTGTTGGCGCCGGGTGGCAGCGGAACGTCGCTCTGGATATTGAGCTTCCACCCGTTGCTTGTGTATTCGTCAAACGATTGCTCGCGGAGGAACGCCGCGACCTCGGGCGAAATCTTGACGTTGACCTCGACGGCGTCCTTCGTGTTGAGGTTGATCTTGCCCTGGAACGGCAACGCGTCGCGGAGATTGTGGATGTTGATCGGCTTCTTCGCATTGACCGAGATGAAGACGCGCGCGAGTGGCGTGAAGTGCCGCGTGATCGGCGCAGTGAAGTCCTGCCAGCGCTGATTCGCAGTGTCGGATCTGCTCGCGAGCGGCATTAGCCAGACGGATAGCAGCAGTCCGAGCGTCACCCAGAACGTCGCGTTCAGCGTCGAGAGGCTGATGAACTCCGGATAGCGCACGCCTTGGCGCACCCAAGCCTGCTCCTTGCGGGCGACGTGCAGCCGCATGATCAGCAGGACGGCGCCGAAGACGAAGACGACGAACGCGTAGCTGAACTGCCCCGGGATAAAGCTGATGTTCCACATCAGCGCGATGCCGCCCGGCACGAGGCCAAGCCAGGCGTTGCGCCAGCGAAAGATCGCCCACGACGAGATGTATGCGCCGAGCCACGTCAGGACGAGCATCAGGACGATCAGCGGGAGCGTATCGCCGCTAATTCCGTTCTGCGTCACGGCGGACCACCACGCGTGCATGCGGTCGAGCAGATGGTCGGTGCGTGCAAAGGGCGTCTGGCCGGGAATGATCGCGAGGATCTGCGCGAACAGCAGCGTCGCGCCGACGAGCAGCGCCGCTGCGTGCACCAGCAGTTCCGGCCGGCGGACGCGCGACAGCACGTGGCCCGTGACCAGCGCCGAGAAGCCGATCGGGTACATCGACGGCATGCCGCTGACCCAATCGGCGCTATCGACCGACGCGACGACGCTCATGAAGACGAGCGTGGTGATCGCGAACGTCAGCCAATCCTCCCACGGGATTGTCGCGCTCAGCCGCTCGCTCGCCGGCGCGCTCTCCTCGCGCCGACGCTGGAAGACGTCGTCCCAGTTCGCCTCACGCATCGGGCTTCGCCTCCGAGGCGAGTGAGAGGTGAGAGGTGGGACGTGGGGACGCGTTTGGATATCGGACGGCGGAAGTGTGATGTCGGGGGGTGATGGGCGCGGCAACGTCGCCACGAGCTTGCATCGCATGCAGCCCCACCTCCGACTTCTGACTTCTCACAGCCACATCGGTCTCACTTCTCATACCCTATTCTCCGACTCCAAGCCGGCCGCCGGGGGCATCGGACGTGATCCCGGCGGCGAGCGCGTCCTCGAGGGTGTCGGCGTGCTTGACCATGTACGTGAAGACGTCGCCCGCCGCGAGCGATGCGAAGACGCCGAGCGCGCTATCGGCGCCGCCGAACGTGTCCGGCTCGAGGACGATCGCGGCTACCTTGACTCCGCGTGCCTGGAGCGCGGCGAGCGAGGCCACCCACCCCTCGTCCGCGGACGGCGTGATGACGACGACGGTGGTGTGCCGGCCGAAGCGACGGGAGTCGTTCGAGATCAGATCGCTCAGCGAGACATCGCCCCACGTCCGCGCCATCGCCAGCGACTCGAGGACGCGCGTGTACTGCTGGATGCCGCGCTCCGGCTCGACGACGTCGAAGCTGCGGCCATAGGATATGAAGCCGAGCGTGCGGTTCGCCGTCAGGAAGTAGCGGGCGACGGACGCGGCGATGCTGACGCCGTATTCCTCCGTCGAGTCGTCGCCTTCGCCGAAGTGCACGCCGCGCTGCAGATCGAGGATGATCCAGATGTCGCTCGCCGGATCGAGCTCGAAGATCTTCACCATCAGTTCGCCGGTGCGGGCGGTGCTCGACCAGTGGATGCGGTTGAAGCT
>JBBSDV010000028.1:0-20937 GCA_038240335.1 Dehalococcoidia bacterium | reverse complement strand
CATCGGGCTTGCGTTCTGGTACGCGGTCGCGACCGCCGTAACGACGTCCGTGACGCCCGGTCCCGCCGTCACGACGGCGACGCCGCATTTGCGCGTCAGCCGGCTGTAGCCCTCCGCTGCGTGGCCCGCCGACTGCTCGTGCCGCGTGTCGATGACTCTGATCCCCTCATCGATGCAGCCATCGTAGATGTTCTGAATGTGGCCGCCCGAAAGGGTGAAGATCGTGTCGATCCCCTCCCGCTTGAGCATTCGAGCGACCAGGTCGCCGCCGTCAATCTGCGCCATGTGATGCTCCTTCTTGTTCCGGACGAAGCCCAAAGCCTCTTAGCAGGGTGTTGAACACCTAACAGCTCGATCCGTGGCGCGGCGTTCAGCCCGCGTTTCCGGCTCCAGACCCAGCACTCGAATCATGCGAGTCGATGTTTTGGCTGTTTTCAACAACCCTTTAGCTCGTCGGCACTGCCGTGACGTCTCCCGCACGTACCCACGCGCGGCAAGCGCGGATGCCCATTCCTCGCATCTGCCTCGCATCCCAGGTGCAGGACGCCGCCGCCGTTCGAGAGTCTACGCCGCCCTGCCCCTACGCGCGACGCGGCAAATTCGGCTTTGGTCCCGATCGTTGGAATACGCATGTGGTGCTTCAAAGACCCCGTCGATTACAACCGGCGAGTCGCGAGCAAGCCTGTACTCACGCCGCGGTCGCTCGATTCGCTCGGCGCTCGAGTGAGCGGCAGCGCAGAGGGCGCAGCCCGTCGGCCGGAGGTTGGCGGGGGCTCCCGAAGACGTTCTCTCATGTTTGGTCTGTATCCGGGTACGTCGCGCGATGGAAACGACGAATGAGGCGAGCAAGTCAGTCAACTTCGTCATAGATTCTTGTCACGGAACAAACGAAGCATTAAAAGCACGGCACGTGCGTCCGCGGCCGTTTTTGTTCAGCTTCACCCGCAGGCGGACGATACATATGCGGGGGGAGACCCGCTTGCTCGATATGCTGCGCGATCCGCGGTATCTGTTGCCGTTCGCCGTGCTCGTCGGAGTCATCCTCGTGTCTGCCGCTCTCGGGCATGGGCACTCCGCGGCGGCTAATACCGCCGCTCGACCTGTCCCGACCGCGACCGAAGCACGACCAGCCACACTCCGACACACCGACACGCCTCCTGTTGACGCGATGGAGAGCAGTCCGCTGACGTCGAACGCGTACCGGCGGCAGGCCGAGCTTAGGCGGCATCGCACCGTTTCTCTGCCGAACCGGTCGCTGCTCGTCGCGTCGCAGCAATCGCGCGATGTACTGAGCATGACGTGACCCGAAAGATCAACCTCCCGCTCTTGGCCACCCTCGCCCCCGCCGTGATCCTCGGCGCGATTGCGATCGCCCTCGCCGACCGGGTGCCGGACAGCGGTATCCGCTTCGTGCTCGAGATCCTCGCGATCGGATCGATCGCCGCGATGTCCTGGCGCGTCGGCGCAGCCGCGATGGGCGGCGCGGTCGCTCGCGCCCACGGCGTCCCCGCGCGCCTGCAAATCGTCGCCGGTGATCGCCGCCGGCCGACTGTCGACCGCGCCACAGGCTTGCACGCGGAGTGGTATTTCCGTCTCCGCGCCGAGGAGGAGGTCGCGCGCGCCCGCCGCTACGACCAGCCCTTCACGATCCTCCTAGTCTCTGCGAAGTCGCGGACAACGCTCGAGGCGCCGCGCCTCGCCATGCAGCAATGGCTCCGTGCCGTCGACTTCGCCGGTGACCTGGGTACGACGCTCGTGCTCTGCCTGCCGAATACGAGTCGCAGCGGCGCGTGGTCGCTCGTCGAGCGTCTCACCACGCTCGTCCAGGACGTGGACGTCGAGGTCACCGAGTACCCGACCGACGGCGTCACCCTCAGCGCCCTCCTCCGCGAGGATCAGTGGCGCACAACGACGCAGGTGCAAGAACCCGCAGCGTAGTACGTCACCAATCCGCCGCCTGTTGCCGTTACTGTTCGGGCAGCCTGTCCCTCAACGTGGTCCCATGCCACTGGCGGGCGACGTGCGTATACTCATCACCGTGCGGATCTGCAGGCCTTCATTGCCGGCGCCTGCGCGCGCCCACTTCGAGGACAAAATGCGTCGCTTCAATTCGTCGTCTCATCGAGCGGATATCACTGCCACGTTCCATCTCGCCTCGCTGCGATACCGCCAACCGGCCGACAATCGGGACCGGCTCATCAACCTCGTCGAGGCGGTGCGCCTCCGGTGACGACCCCGAATCCTCCCTGGGACACAGCTCCGTTTCCAGAGGTGACCGCTACCCAGGCCGAGGAGATCTGCGACCGGCACGATCTCGGACGCCTTCACCTGGAAACGATCCCGCGCAGCGGCGTCGTCAACGCCATCTTCGCTCTCGGACCAGATCTCATTCTTCGCGTCTCAAAGGACATTCCAGAAGCGGTTCGCGGGACGATTTCCGAGTCGATTGCTGCGCCCGCGGCGCGCCGCGCTGGTGTTCGTACACCGCGACTGATCGCGTTCGACAACTCGCGGGAGATTCTCAGCACCCCCTACACGGTCTATGAGCGGGTCGATGGGATCGACCTCACACGAATCGATGTCTCAGCACACGAGCTCACTCAGATTTGGCGCCAGGTCGGTCGTGAACTGTCCCGACTCCACCACGGGGTCGTGGACGTCGAGGATCCGCAGCATCTTCTGCGGGACACGCAACGGCCCGATCCCGAACCGATCCTTGAAGCCGCGGACTTTCTGAGTGAAGACCACAAGCGGTGGTTCCGACGCTGCTTCGATCGTCTCCGTCCCGCGGTCGAGAACGCTTCGTCGTTTCGTCGCTTGACGCATGGTGACGCGCATCCCAACAACGTCCTGATCCGCAATCACGAGTTCGTCGCGCTGATCGATTGGGGCGGCGCTGGCTGGTGTGACGGGACCATTGACTTTTACAGCATACCCGCACGCGTTCTTCCGTACGCGGTCGACGGTTACCGCGAGGAAGCACCGTTCGATGACGACGAAACCGCCGAAGCCCGGATCCTCTTTGACCAACTCGGCGCGGCGATCTCGATGTGGAACGGCGTATCAACCCGACGGGGGCACGGACGACCGAATACGCGCAGGCAGATCGAGATACTGGCCCTCTACGCGTCAGATCTCCCAGCGACGTGGCGGCGGTGGATCGGATAATGCCGAAGCCTCCCTCACCCACTCATACTGGCGGGCTTGTAGGGTGTAAAGCTCGGAGTAGGTGGCGCCTCCGTGCACGCGGCAGCGCGTCCCGCACAGCCGCCGCAGCGGCCGCGCCCGCGACCGTAAGCGGCTCCGTGCTTCGCATCGCCCGCGCGAGAATGAAGGCGCCTTCGAGCGACATGATAAGCATCAGCGCCAGTTCGCGCGCCTTCGCTGGCGCGATGTCGGCCGCCGCGATCCTCGTCGTCGCAAGATCGATCCAGCTCGAGAAGACGTCGGCCGTCGCGATCCGCAACGGTTCGCTGACGTTCGCCACTTCGAGAGCCACCGTGGCGATCGGGCAGGCGTCCGCATAGTCCGTCGCTTCGAGGACGGCGGCGGCGCCGCGAAACACGTCGGTTGCGGCGGACACCGGATCCGGAGCGGCGTCGTACACGAACATCACGATGTCGGCATACATCTGGCCTGAGCGCCGGATCACCTCCTCGCCCAATTGCTCCTTGCCGTTAGGGAAGAAGTGATACAGCGAGCCGAACGGCGCGTTCGCGTTCGCGACGACCTGCTTGAGACCCGTGCCCGTGTATCCGTACCGCCGAAACAGCTCGGCCGTGGCGTCGAGGATGCGTTCTTTCGTGTTCGCCATAGTGAGTCCTATCTCGGCATTGCGCTTTCCGTCCAGTGTAGCTAATCTCTCACTAGAGCGATCTACCTAGAACGAGGAAGCGGATCCATGCAAGCTTCAACAACCCATCGCCCCGATGCCCGATCATGGGAGTACGCCTTCCTGCGCTATGCGACGCTCGTCTATGCGCTCGGACTCCTCGTCCATACAGTCGACCACCTGCGCCGCGGCGTCGATGTCCTGACGCCGCAGGTGTTCTGGGCCGGCAACGTCTCGACGCTCGCCGGCGTCGCCGTGATCATCCTCGTGCTCGCGCAGCATCGTCTCGCGCCCGTCGTGGCTACCGCCTTCGGATTGCCAGTGGCCGTCGGCATCGTCGCAGTCCACCTACTCCCCCACTGGAGCGCGTTCAGCGATGCCTTCCCCGGCTCGCACCACACCGGCGTCGGCCTCCAGTCGTGGACGGTGGTCATGATCGAAATCGCAGGCGCGCTCGCGCTCAGCGTCGGCGGCGCCCTCGTGCTCCGCCAGGCGAACGGCCGCGAAATCGCGAACAGCTAGCCAAATCGATCTCGCGTGATGCGCACACACGGGTCCCGATACCCGAGCTAACGTGTCCCAGTACGCACCACGCCGATAGACGTCGCGGCGTCTCACGCCCGCGTTGCCGAACCAGCTTCGATCC
This sequence comes from Dehalococcoidia bacterium, assembly GCA_038240335.1. Lineage (GTDB taxonomy): Bacteria > Chloroflexota > Dehalococcoidia > DSTF01 > JACRBR01 > JBBSDV01. The sequence goes on along the minus strand of JBBSDV010000028.1, from coordinate 16,459 downwards.
GCCAGATCTGCGCCCGCGACGTGAACGCGGCATCGAATCGATCCGGGTCCGCGCTCGTGATCAGCACCTGATCGGCATCAAGAACGGCCAGGACGCTGCGTCGCCGCGCCTCATCAAGCTCCGACAGCACGTCGTCAAGCAGCAGGATCGGCCGCTCCCCGCTGCGCTCGTGCAGAAAGCGCGCCTCGGCGAGCCGCAGCGCCAGCGCGGCCGTCCGTTGCTGCCCCCGCGAGGCGAAGGTCGAGGCCGCTTGCCCGACGAGCAGCATCGTCAGGTCGTCGCGGTGCGGGCCGCTCAGCGTCACGCCCGCGCCGATATCGCGTGCATGCGTCGACTGCAGCTTGTCGAGCAGCGCCGCGGCGACGTCGCCCGCATCAGCAGCCACGAGGCGCTGCGCTGGCCATGCGTCAGAGAATCGCGGCGCATATGCGAGCTGGAAGTCCTCGCGCTCGCCGCTCAATTGCGCATGCGAGATCGCCGCCGCCGCCGCCAGCTGCGCGACCGCGCCAGCGCGCGTTACGGCAATGCGCGCTCCATCCTTTGCCAGCTCTTCGTCCCAGTACGTCAGTTCGTGCGGTTGCCCGACGTGATCCTGGAGGCGCTTCAGCAGCGCGTTTCGTTGCGTTACGACCTTCGTGTAGCGCTGGAGGGCAAGCAGATACGGACGATCCGCCTGCGACAGCATGACGTCCAGGTAGCGGCGCCGCGCAGACGGTGATCCACGGACCAGCTCCATGTCGTCCGTCGTGAAGAGCACGGCCGCAATCGCGCCGACGACGTCCGACGCGCGCTTCGGCACGCCGTTCAGCTTGAGCCGCTTCGACGCGATCAGCCCGTGCACGCCCGCGCGCCCGACGATCGTGATCTCGACGCCGATATCGCCGCCGCTCCGCGACGCCGAAGCGGCCACGCGAGCGAATGGCTGCGAATCGTCGCGCATGTCCCAGCCGATCAGATCCGCGTCCGATGCGGTGCGTTCGGACCGCCCCGTCGCCAGCAGCGCTACCGCTTCGAGGACGTTCGTTTTTCCCTGCGCGTTCTCCCCGAGCAGCAGCACCGCCCCCGGCGCGAACTCGAACTCCTGACTCGCATAGTTGCGAAAGTGCGTGAGCGTCAACCGATTAAGGAACACGCTCCGAGTCTACTCGGTCGCTTGGCCGTTCCAGGCTGGAGGCTGGAGGTAGACGTCGGAGTCGGGGGTCGGAGTTTGAAGGTAAACGCACGCAAGCAACGATGGACTGTGAACCGTAAACGACAAACGACAAACCACGAACTACAAACTCAACCAAGCACCCGTCCACCGACGACGATCGCGAGACCCGCCACCGTGACCAGCGCGAACTCCAGCAAGACGCTGCGTTCGAGATGCTCCGTCAGATAGTGCGAGATGACGCCGGTCGTCAGGTAGAACACGAGCAGGATGAACACCCCCGCGAGAAAGCCGTCGAGCGGGATGAAGTACAGCACCCACCGCGCCTCGGCGGCGATCACCCCGATGACTGCGGCGAACACGAGCGCGCGCATCGGATCCGCCTCCGCCTCGCGAAACACCTCGATCGCCAGCAGCATGCTCACGAGGCCGACCGCGAACGACGCCGGTGCGAGATCGACATCGAAGCCATAGACCACGGCGTAAAACCCGAACGCCGCGAGATACGTGATCACGTTCAGCAGGAAGCGGGCGAACGGGAAGGACTCGCTCTCCGGATCGATCGAGACGTACTCGCCGTACAGCGTCGCGCCCATTAGCGTGCCCGCGCCGAGCACTGCCGGCACCGCCCAGTAGCCAAGCACGACATCCTCGAGGAAGAGGCCGGCGGAGAACGTGAAGAGCACCGGTACGAACAAATACGGCGCTGTGTCCGCTACCGAGTGAAACTCGCCGCCTGGGTGCGAGCGCATGATGCCGTCGGCGCCGAGCGCGATCAGCGCCGCCAGCACCAGCAGGATCCACGGCCGCACCGGGTCGATCGAAATGAAGAGCCCGAGGCCGATCGTGAATACGATGGCGAGAAGCGGGATGCGGACGCTGCGCGAGCCATCGCTGAGTTGCGATGACGGCGGCCGTTCGGTCTGCGGGGGGAGCCTGCGCTCGAGTGTTGATGTTGCCATAGCGGACCGTCCCGGTGACACGCGAACCCCCCGGGTTCGGGGTGGCAGCCTGTCGCAATCGGACTCGCGATCTTAGCCCTGCCTTATGCAGCCTGTCAATGTCGCTCTGTGCTGCCCGGCGTTCATTCTGCATCGAAGGCCAGCGGCGCACGACGCAACATCCGGGGCCGCTGCGGCACTCCCACAGCACTCGAGCGCGGCGGTGATGCGATCGAGGGACCAAGGCCGGCTAGCGGCGCTTTGTCGTCGCCCGCGCGGCCGGGACCTTCGCGGATGACGCGCCGTTCTTCGAGCCGCCCGTCGCGGGCTTCGCCCGGCCGTTCGCCTTCGCCGAGCCTCTTGCTGTGATCGCTACCGGCTGCTCGCGCTTGGTCCGCCGCTTCTTCATCCACACGATATCTTCTTCGCCGTAGATCTCTGCGCCGTTCGACCACCACATCCGCTCGCGGGCGTCTTCCGGTACATCGAGCAGGTCGAAGATCGTGTCCCAGCGCCGGATGTGCTCGCCGATCTTCTCCGGCGACGTGTCGGAGCCGAAGATCAGCTTCTCAAAGCCGATCTCGTGGCCGATCAAGCGGCGCTCCAGCGCGTGCCGCTCGATCGTCGTGCCGCCGCTGAAGTCGAAGTACACGTTGTGCCGCCAGCGCGCGACCGACGCTGCTTCGTCATAGTTACCGGTGCCGCCGAGATGCGCGCCGATCAGCCGCAGCTTCGGGAAGTTGTTGGCGATCGTGTCGAGGTGAAACGGCCGCATCCGCGTCGCCGACATGTTGCGCCCCTGCGCGAACATCTTGCTGAAGCGCCGGTACCCCTCGGCCGCCTCGGCATCGCGCCGCGGGTGCGTGATCGCGTAGTCGATGCCGCCGCCGATCACGCCCATATGGAGCAGGATCGGCCAGTCGAACTTCTGCGCTGTCTCGTAGATGGGGAAGTAGTCCGCGCAATCGTAATCCCGCAGCACCCCGATCATCTTCAGGCCGCGGTACCCCATATCGCGCAGCTCACCAAGTCGCTCCGGCCTCGTCGTCTCCGGGTCGATCATTGCCGTCGGGATGAACAGATCGGCGTGCCGTTGCGCGTGCTTGATCGAGTCTTCATGCGAGATGCCCCAGCGGCCGCCACAGAGGAAATTCGCCCTCGTCACGCCCGCTTCGATCGCGCGCTCGTACAGATTCTCGACAAGCCCGGTCGGGTCCTCGTCCGGCTTGTCCCAGTTTCGCGGGAAATGCATGTGAATGTCGAAAATCTTGCGCACGCGCGCCTCCTGCTCCTGCTGTCAAGCCGAATGATGTTCTAAGCGTAACGCGATGCTGCGTGAAGTGCTGTCGCCGTCCGCTGCAGATCGGGCTCGGCGCTTTCCGCCATGTTTCGAAACGCTCGTCGCGCCATCGGTCGAGCGACCACGCCGCAGCATCTGCGCTTTAAGGCGCTGCGACCGGCGCTTCCTCGACCATCCGCGTCGCCCGCACCTTCTTGATCCGCCGGCCGAGGACGCTCAGCACGCGCAGTGTCAGTCCATCGACCCGCACCTCATCCCCGGCGACCGGCACCTTGCCGAGGTGGTGGTAGACGAAGCCGCCGACGGTATCGTATTCCTGCTGCTCCTCATCGTTCTCGAAGCCGAACAGCTCCGACAGCGCGTCGATGCTCACACGCGCATCGAGGATGGCCTCCGTCTCGTTCACGCGCTCGATCGGCGCTTCTTCGCGGTCGTACTCGTCCTGGATCTCGCCGACGATCTCTTCGAGCAGATCCTCGATCGTCACAAGTCCCGCCGTGCCGCCGTATTCGTCGACGATGATCGCGATGTGTACCTTCGTCTGTCGCAATTCCGCCAGCAGCTCGTCGACGCGCTTCGATTCCGGGATGAAATACGGCGGCCGGGCGATCTCCAGCAGCGACGGCCGCCGGTCCTCCGTTAGGCAGCGCAGCAGATCTTTGGCATAGATGATCCCGACGATGTTGTCGATCGTGTCGTGGTAGAGCGGAATGCGGCTGAACCCACGTGCCACGATGACCGCCAGCGCGTCGTCGATCGTCTGATCCTGCTCGAGCGCGACAATGTCGATGCGTGGCGCCATGATCTCGCGCGCCGTCGTGTCCTCCATCTCGATGATGCCCCGGATCATCTGCCGCTCTTCTTCTTCGATCGGGTCGCCATCCGTGTCGATCTCGGCGAGGCGCAGGATCTCCGTCGTCTCATCGTCGGATTGATCGTCGCCGTTCGTGTGGACGACGCCGCCAAAGCTCCGGTTAATCGCGCTTGCCAGCGGCCCGAACACCGTGCGCACGAGGCCGATGACCGGCGTCAGCCGCAACCCCCATGCCTCGGAGTTCTTCGCGACCATCAGCCGCGGCAACGCGTCGAGCACGGCCACAACGACGAGTGTCCCGGCCGCGACGGCCAGCAGGATCGCCCAGGTGTGCCCCTGCTCGCGGGTGATGAGGAAGATGCCGATCGCCGTCACGAGCACGACGGCAAGATTGCGGACAACCGCCAGCGCGCCCAGCGTCGATGTCCGCGTCGTGACGTATCCGTGCAGCGACTCGGCGCGAATGTTGCCCTTGCCGGCGATCGTGCGCAGCCGCGCGCGGCTTGCCGACGCGACGACGGCCTCCGATGCGGCGACGATCACCAGCACGAGCAGCGCCAGCGCGAGGACAAGCAGTCCGATGATGCTGTCAGTGTGCAGGGTGTGCATTCTCCTCATTGGCGGACGTCGCGGCGTCCGAACCAGATCCGTCTTCGCGCGCGGCATCGCTCTTCGCACGGATGCGGGCGGGCGCGCCTAGCGCCATCATGCCGTCCGGCACGTCGCGTGTGACGACGGAGCCCGCGCTCGTGCCGGCGCCCTTGCCGATGCTCACTGGCGCGACCAGCATCGTGTCGCTGCCGATGAACGCGCCATCGCCGATCGTCGTGCGATGCTTGCTCGCGCCGTCGTAGTTCGCGGTGATCGTGCCCGCGCCGATATTGACGTCGTCACCCACGTCCGCGTCGCCGATGTAGCTGAAGTGTCCCATTTTCGTTCGCCGGCCGAGCCGCGCCGACTTCACTTCCGCGAAGTTGCCGATATGCGCATCCGCGGCGACGTACGCCCCTGGTCGCAAGTGGCTGTACGGCCCGATATCCACGCCATGCTCAATCGTCGACGACTCGACCATCGAATAGCGAACGACGCAGCGTTCGCCGATCGCGGAATCACGTATGAACGTGCCGGGACCAATGACGCAGCCACCGCCGATCGCGCTCGCTCCCGCGACGTGCGTCTGCGGCGCGATCGTGGTGTCGGCGCCGATTGTGACGCCGGCATCGATGTAGGTGGTCGCCGGATCGATGATCGTGACGCCGGCGAGCATGTGAGCGCGCCCAATTCGTTCGCGCATGATCGCGTCCGCTTCAGCCAGCTGAACGCGATCGTTGATCCCCCGCACCTCGTCCGGGTCGGCAGCGCGCACAGCGATCGCCCCATCGCCTTCGAGATGCGCCAGCGACGCAAGATGCGTCAGGTAGCGCTCGCCGTTCGCCGCCGGCTCGATCGCAGGCAGGTGCGACCAGAGCCACGATGCCCGTGTGGCGTACTGGCCGGCGTTGATGTCTCGCAACGCCGCACGATCCGTTGCTTCGTGCTCCTTCGTCTCGACGATCCGCGTCACGCGCTCTCCTGCAAGATCGAGATATCCGTACGACTCGATCGTCACGTGTGCGGTAAGCAACGCGAGGTTCGGTGGTGCTTCGGTCGCGGTTGGCGTCACCCGCGGCTCCGGCACGAACCCGACATCGGGAGCCGTCGCGCCGCGTTTCGTGATCGCGGCCATCAGGCGGGCGAGTGTTTCCGGGAGAACGAGCGGCACGTCGCCATTCATGATCAGCACGAACTCCGCATCACCGGCCGCATCGCGGGCGGACTCCACCGCATCGCCCGTGCCGAGCGGTTGCGCCTGCACGGCGAAACGCACATCCGCACCCGCCGCCACTCGCACCGCGTTGGCTTCCGCGCCTGGGCCGACGACGACGATGATGTCCGTAACGCCCGCCGCGCGAACACATTCGATCACATGTCGAACGAGGGGGCGGCCGGCGATCGGATGCGCCACCTTCGGCAGCGCCGACCGCATGCGCGTTCCCTGTCCCGCCGCCATGATGATCGCGACCCAGCGTCCTCGAATCGTCATACCGAGGAGCCGCGCCGTCGCGAGCACTCGGACGCCGCCGGCAGCGGGATCGCGCACGCGTGAAGTCTCAGTGTGTCGAGGGCTGCGGTCTGGGGAGGTTCGTCGTCGATGGTAAGCATGATGGCTGACCCGGCCGCATAACGGGCGGCGAGGCTATGGCCGCTCGGATCGTATCGACGCACGAGCGAAGCTGTCAAGGCTCGAAGGATCTCATCCCGGCGCGCCGGCGAGCGGTGTCGGCTCGAACCGGTGCGTGCGCAGCGTCGCCGGTGGTGGTGCCTCCCCCGCCGGCCAGCGGTGTGCGCAGAGCCAGTAGAACAGCATCAGCGGGAACACCGTGAGTGCAACAGCGGTCACGGCCAGATACCACAGCACGAACATGGCGGCGAACACCAGAAGCAGCACAGTCACAACGTCGAGCTGCCGCTCGAGTACATTCCCGCCGCTATCGGGCCGAAGGACGCCGCGAAGCAGGATCGCTCCCGGTACGAACAGCAGCACCAGGCTCTGCGTGTGCAGATGGGGCGAGATAAGCAGCGGCAGCAGCACCGCGAGCGCGTACGACTGATCCGCGGCAACGCCGCCACTCGTCGCCGCCCGCCACCGTGGCAGCGCAATCGCAATCGCGGCTCCGGCGATGACCAGAAGCCCCGGCAACCACAGCCACATGCTGCCCTCTCCCGTCGCGCTGACCACGAATCCGCGCCAGTTGGGCATCGCGCTCTCGTCGATCGACAAATGCTGGCCCGAAGCCGGGAAGTGCGCGAGCAGCCGTGCGTTGGCGACTAACAGCCCGGGGCTCGTAAGCAGCGCCGGGATCACAAGTAGCGCGGTCGCCGCGGCGGCGAACGGCAGCAGCGTTCGCCACTGTCGCCACACGAGCAGCATCAGCACGATGCCGATAACAAGATGCGGTTTGAACAGCGCCAGCGACAGCGCCAGCCCGGCAAGTTCCTGCCGGTCGCGCCGGAGAAGCAGGTATCCGAGAAGCACGCCGGCGAAAACGATCAGATCGACTTCGCCGACGATGATCGACGTAACGGCCGGCATCGAGAGTGCGAACACGCCGAGGAACACATTCCGCGGCAGCGCCGGTACGCCCGCGAGGTGCCGCGACAATCCTCGCACGAGGCCGGCGAGCAGCAGCGTCTGCAGTGCCATCCAGGTCAGTACCGCCGGCGCAAACGGCAGCTTGGAGAACGGTGCGAAGATCCACGCGGCGAACACCGGCAGAACGTAAGCGTAGGTGTTCCGAAATCCGTCCGGATAGTGGATGCGCTCCACGACCTCTTGCACGCGGATGTCGTATAGCCGCGCCCCGTGTCCCGTGCGCACGATATTGCCTGCCGCGTAGAAGCTGATGAAGTCGTTCGTGCCATAGCCGCCGCCGACAACATGCGCGACCGTCGTGCCAACCATCGCCATCGTCGCCAGCAATGCGGCAGCCGCCAGCACCCCCGCGACGATCAGCGCCGGCCGTACCTGCACGGTGTCAACAGCGATGGGCCGTGCATCAGCGGCGGCTCGAATTCGTGCCATCGCTGGAGTATCGGCGCGCGCGTCGCTCCGCTGGAGGCTGACTCGCATTCGCTCCACCCCTACGACCTCACATCCCCCCGCTTCCCGCTTCGCCTTCCACCGGCTTCTCACTCCCGAACCCCCCGCCTACAATGACCCCATGAACGTGGACGAGATTCGCGAGACGTTTACGCGCTTCTACACGGCGCGCGGCCACCTCCGCATCCCCAGCGCATCGCTCGTCCCCCACGGCGACCCGACGCTGCTCTTCACGAGCGCCGGCATGGTGCCCTTTAAGCCCTACTTCATGGGCCTAGCCGAGCCGCCCGCCCCGCGCATGGTCACCGTGCAGAAGTGCTTCCGCACGACCGACATCGACGAGGTCGGCGACTACAGCCACCTGACGATGTTCGAGATGCTCGGAAACTTCAGCGTCGGCGACTACTTCAAGACCGAGGCGATCCATTGGGCTTGGGAGCTGCTTACGGAGGGCTTTGGGCTACCCAAGGACGAGTTATGGGTCTCGATCTTCGAGACGGACGATGAGGCGCACGACATCTGGCGCGAAGTCGGCGTCCCCGAGTCACGCATCCAGCGCTACCCCGAGAAGAACAACTACTGGTTCAGCGGCGACGTCGGCCCTTGCGGCCCGAACAGCGAGATCTTCGTCGACCGCGGCCCGCGCCCCGCGAGCTGCGAGTTCTGCGCCGCTGGCGCCTGCCGCCCGAACCTCGAGCCCGACTGCGGCCGCTTCCTCGAGGTCTGGAACCTGGTCTTCATGACCCTCTTTCAGGCCGAGGACGGCACGCGCACACCATTGCCCCGCAAGAACATCGACACCGGCTCCGGTCTCGAGCGCGTCGCCTGCGTGCTGCAGGGCAAAGACACGGTCTACGAGACCGACGTCTTCCGGCCGATCATCTCGCGCATCGAGGAAGTCTCCGCGAAGCGCTACGGCGCCGACGAGGCGACCGATGGTGCCATGCGTATCGTCGCCGAGCACGCGCGCGCCGCGACGTTCTTGATCACGGACGGTGTGCTGCCCTCGAACGAAGGCCGCGGTTACGTGCTGCGCCGCATCCTCCGCCGCGCCGTTTACTTCCTGACGCAGATGACGCCGCACGCCGAGGGCGGCCTGCTCGACAAGGTCGCGCAGTCCGTCATCGAGAAAATGGCGCGTGCCTATCCCGACCTCGAGGATCGCGGCGACTTCGTCATGCGGCTCCTCGCCGCCGAAGAGTCGAAGTTCCGCGAGACGCTCGAGCGCGGGCGCACGCATCTCGATGCCATCCTCAGCGAAGCCTCCGGCGCGAAGCACGTATCCGGCGCTCAGGCGTTCCTCCTCTACGACACCTATGGCTATCCGCTCGAGCTGACGCAGGAGATCGCCGCGCGCGAGGGCTTTGAGGTCGACCTCGAAGGCTTCACGCGCGAGATGACGGCGCAGCGCGAGCGCGGCCGCGCGTCCGCGAAATTCGATATCCAGGCCGACCGGGTCGCCGCGTTCACCGAGCTCGCGCACATCCAGACGAAGTTCGTCGGCTACGACCGCACGCGCAACGCCACGACGATCGCGGGCATCATCGGCGCCGCCGGCATCCAGGACAGCGCCGACGCCGGCGAGACCGTCGAGGTCGTGCTGTTCGACACGCCGTTCTATCCCGAGGGCGGTGGCCAGACCGGCGACAGCGGCGAGATCGTCGCCGCCGGCGCGCGTATCGCCATTGCCGACACCCAGTACGCCTCTGAGGGCCTGATCGTCCACGGCGGCCGCATCACCGAGGGCCGGATAGTCGTGAATGACGCCGTGACTGCGCAGGTCAACGTCGAGCGCCGCCGGGCCAGCCAGCGCAACCACACTGCCACGCACCTGCTCCACGCCGCGCTGCGGCAGGTGCTCGGCGAGCATGTGCGCCAGGCTGGCTCACTCGTCGCGCCCGATCGCCTCCGCTTCGACTTCACCCACATCGAATCGACGAAGCCCGAGGAGCTCGCCGCCGTGCAGCGGCTCGTCAACGAGAAGATCCGCGACGATATCGAGGTGCACGCCGAGGAACAAACCTACGACGAAGCGCTCGCTGGCGGCGCGATGGCGCTCTTCGGCGAGAAGTATCACGCCCACGTCCGCGTCGTCGGCATCTGCGAGCCCGCCGCGTCGCCTGCCGGGACCGGCGTCGGCATCCCGAACGACGACGAAGCAGGAAGCGGCCGCTGCTTCTCGAAGGAGCTCTGCGGCGGCACCCACTGCCACCGGACCGGCGAGATTGGCACCTTCATCATCGCCGCCGAGAGCAGCGTTGGCTCCGGGCTGCGCCGCATCGAGGCGCTCACCGGCTCGCTCGCCGACGCCTTCGTGCTCGACCAGCAATCCACCCTTGCCCGCATAGGCCGTCAGCTCAACGTGCCCGCCAGCGAGGCCGACGCTCGCATCGCGTCGCTCCAGTCCGAGCTCGAGACAGAACGCAAGCGCGTGCAGCAGCTCGAGCGTCAGGCCGGCCGCGACGAAGCCGACACGCTCCTGACCGCCGCGGAGCACGTCGCCGGCACCGCCATGATCGTCGCTCGTGTCCAGGCAGCGAACGTCGAGGCGATGCGCGAGATGGGCGACGTGCTTCGGAACAAGCTCGGCGATGCCGTCATCGTCCTCGGAGCCGTCATCGGCGCCCGCCCGAACTTCCTCGCCATCGCCCCGAGGCGAGACGGCTCGGGCGTCCATGCCGGCAATCTGATCAAGCAGATCGCCGCCGTCGCCGGTGGTGGCGGCGGCGGCCGCCCCGACATGGCCCAGGCGGGTGGTAAGGACGCATCCAAGCTCGACGATGCGCTCGACCTCGCGCGCCGCATCATCAAGCAAGAACTGGCCGCAGACGCGTAAGCGGGACGACGGGAGAGTCAGAGATCTCACACAGGGACACAGACGAACCGAACGAGCAGGGCCCAATCGAGGCCGGCCCACCGCTTGCCGATGCGCAGGCGGCGCGCGGGCCGCTGCTCGGCATCGACTACGGCGAACGGCGTATCGGCGTCGCTATCGCGAACGGTACCTTCGCCGTCCCGCTCATGATCGTCGAGCACACCAATCGCGGCGACGATCTCGAGCGCGTCGCGGCGCTGGCACGCGAACAGTCGGCGGCATGCGTCGTCATCGGCCTGCCGCTGCACATGTCCGGCGACGAGAGCGAGCAATCGCGACGCGCGCGCCGCTTCGGCAGCGCTCTCGCACGCCGGCTCGACGTCCCTGTCGCGTACGCCGACGAACGCTACACCTCCGTCCGCGCCTCCGATGCGCTCGAAGCCGCACCGGCGAAGGCTTCCCCCAAACACGGCTCGAAACCGCGCCTCGATGACGTGGCAGCCGCAATGATTCTCCAGGCCTATATCGACGCGAACGCCCGTCCGCGCGCGAAGGCCGGCATGACATGATGTACCGCACCGCCAGCACGCTCGTCGCGATCGCAGCGTTCGCGCTCACCGCCGGACTCGCCTGGTTCGTGTATCAGACGCCCGGCTCCGTCTACAGTGACGAGCCCGAGCATCAGATCGCTCCGCTGGCATCGGCGGGCGAGCCCGTGAGCATCACGGTCCAGCAGGGGGAGGGCGCGAAGGCCATCGGCGCATCGCTGCAGAAACTCGGCGTCGTTCGCAGCAGCCGCCTCTTCGAGGTGCTCGTCGGCCTCACCGGCGTTCAGAACTCGCTCGAAGCCGGCCAATATGAATTCGACCACGGCACGACCGCCATCGAAGCGGTGCGCCGCATCGCCTCCGGCCGCACGGCCTCGCGCTCCGTGCTCGTGCCTGAGGGGCGGCGGATCGAGGAAGTCGCCGAGATTGTCGAGAAAGCCGGGCTGACCGATCGGCAGGCATTTCTGGATGCTCTCTACGTCAATGCCGCCTTCACGGAAGCGCTTCTGCGATCGCGCGATTGTGCATCTGCGGACGCCGGCACACCGACTGCTTGCAGCTACGAGGGCTATTTGTTCCCCGCGCGCTACGATGTTCCGCGCGGCGCGACGGCGGGTCAGATCATCGACACGATGCTCCGGGGCTTCCAGACCAACGTCGTCGATAAGGTACAGCTCGAGGGCCAAAACCTCACGATGTCGGAAGTCGTGACGCTGGCCTCGATCGTCGAGCGTGAGGCGGCAACGGCCTCGGAGCGGCCGATCATCGCCAGCGTCTTCCTCAACCGCCTCCGTGCCGGCATCCCGCTGCAGGCCGACCCCACCGTGCAATACGCCATAGCCCAGGACCCTGCGAGCGTCGCGAAGTACGGTTGGTGGAAGCAGGCGTTGACTCTAGACGACCTCAAGCTGGAGTCGCCGTACAATACGTACACAAACGCCGGCCTCCCGCCGGGCCCGATCGCCAATCCCGGGCTCGATGCGATCCAGGCCGTGATCCGGCCGGCGCAGACGAACTACCTGTATTTCGTCGCCAAGAACGACGGTACGCACGTCTTCGCCGCGACGCTCGAGGAGCACCAGCGGAACGTCGAGCATTACCAGCAGTAAGCGCCGGTTCGGTGCTCGCCGACACCAACGGCTGGTGCCTGGCCGAGCGTGGGCAGCACGATTCGGCCACGGAACCACGACAGGAGTACAACGTGACGAAGCACGCCGGCGTCATTGGCCATCCGCTCGGCCATTCCATTAGCCCCGCGATCTTCGCCGCGGCATTTCAATCGGCCGGGATCGACGCCACGTACGTCGCGTGGGAGACCTCAGGCGATCTGCTCGAAGGCCGCCTTACGGCGCTTCGCGGCGCGGATTTCTTCGGCGCAAATGTCACGATCCCGCACAAGCAGGCCGTCACCCCGTTCCTCGATGAGACGACCGAACTCGCGACACGCGCCGGCGCGGTAAACACGATCATCAATCGCGATGACAAGCTGATCGGCGACAACACGGACGTCGCCGGCTTCAAGCGATCACTCCGCGACGACGCCAAGTTCGACGCAAAGGGGAAGCGCACCATGATCATCGGCGCCGGTGGCGCTGCCCGCGCCGTCGCCCTCGCCCTCGTCGATGCCGGGGCGGCCGTGATCTTCGTCGTCGGGCGCCAGCCCCGCAAGACCGAAGGCCTCGTGCTCAACCTCAAGCGCTCGACGCCCTCCGGCACGACGATCACCTGGGCCTACCTCGGCGATGGCTCATACCGGCGCTCGCTGAACGAGGCGGATCTGCTCGTCAACTGCACCTCCGTCGGCGTCCTTGGATCGGAGACCGCGGGCGAATCTGTCGTTCCGGCTGAGTTGATCGAGCCGCGCACGCTCGTCTTTGACGTCGTCTATAACCCCGCCGAGACACCGCTGATGAGCGCCGCCAGATCCCGAGGCGCAAAGGCGATCTCCGGCATAGGCATGCTCGTGTACCAGGCCGCCGAGTCGTTCAAGCTCTGGACCGGCCTCGAAGCCGACACCGCCGCGATGTTCGCCGCCGCCGAACTCGCTCTCGGCCCGAAGGGGTAGCGGCGGAAGACACATCGCTCCGAGTGCCTGTCAACGTGACATCGGCTCGTTCGAGCGAGGACGATGCGCGCAGGAAGATGAACTTGGCGCTGAGAGTCGAAATGATCCACGCGGCGACGGAATCAGCAGATCGCGCAGTCTTGCGGCGACCCCGCCACGCTCGTGTGCCCCAGACTCGCACATCCGGTCAGACGCTAGCGACATCTCCCCTAGTCCTGACTGACGAGAGACGACCCTGCGAAGGAGTGTCGGGGAACCGCGGCGCCACCGGGTACTCGCTCGCATCGCACGATTGTGCCATCGTGTCGGTCCTGTCCATCGTCGCATTTCTGACGCTGATCGACGGAAATGCGTCATGATGGCGGGCGCCTGCCCGGCACGAGAAGGTGAAACGATGTAACATACCATCAGGTGTGCTGCCGTGGTGCCTGCACTTACGAACCAACAGCTTGAGATCTTACGCTGCGTCGCGGACGGCATAACCGATCGCGAGATCGCTCAGCATTTCACTTGTCGACGCGCACCGTCAGCAACTACCTCGCGAATGCTCGTACGCGTCTTCAGGCGCGCACCCGCTGCCACGCGCTGGGTAAGGCGATCGCGTGGAGACTCGTTGAACCGCCGTCGGTGGACTAACAGCAATCGTCGGAACTACGCCACGAAGATCACGTGAATTACTCTACCGTGCCTCACGCGTCATTTCATATCATGCGCGTCCAACGAGGGCATAGTGCTGAAAGGAGGTTGACCCAAACGCGAGACATGTAGGGGAGCGGGATCAGTTACGGAGAGAACTATGAATCATCGACTCTTCAAGATCGCGCTAGCGGGCGTAGGTAGTGCCGCAATTTTGGCAGTGCTCGCCTTCGTCATACTTGGCAACCGAGAGAATAGGACAAGGACCACGGAGGCGGCACCTGCGAGCGCACCCACGCTAGCAGTACCGTCGGCGACAACGAATAGCCTGCTACCGGCTGAGCCGTCGGTGATTGCCACCGCGACGGCCAGCACCACGGAAACGTCCGTTTCATCTCCACCAACCGCAACGCCGCCCGCCGAACCCGTGGAGGCGGCGGTGGCGAAACCTCAGCCCACACGTTGCGGCGCAACTGTGATCACCAAGGCCGGCGATCCGTTTGAAGTCATCGGACCAGGGGATCAGGTGCGCGATATTCCGAGCCCCGGGGACTACGTGCGTGATAACTGTGACGGAGCCGTCTACTTCCGTGACCAGGTGACGCAGCGAGAACTCCCGTCGACGCAAGTCGGCGGCGAACTGAAGGACCCGCACGGCGCGCCGTCGACGGTGGTGAACCCATGAAGACACGATTCACGACACTTTTTCTGTCTGTGTTTGCCGTAGTTGGCCTCGTGCTTGTGGTGCACACGGTTGGACCAGCAAGTGCGAACCACGTTACATTTCTTGATCGCTTCACGTTCGTCAAATATATGGATCAATCGCAGGTCGTGGGGACGAACCCGCCAGGCGCAATCCGCGCGGAGCGCGTCTGCACCGACGGATTGAACGCAAACGCGGGGGCGAAGACGGGCTTGCGAACGGCGGCGGGCGATTGGAACGTGGCTGCGGGATTCCAGGCATTCTGGCTCTATGGAAGCGGCGAGTTTTTCGGAGCTTGCAACGGTTCCGAACAGGTTCAGGCGTACTGGACGACTACGTCGGGTTGCGGCGGCAGCTGGGTAGGCTGTGCCCAGCCCACGTCGAGCGACGCGGCCGGCGGAATCAATACCGCAGCCATCTCGTTGAACAGCAGTTACACCTACTCGGCGGACGGCATACGAGCAGTCGCTACGCACGAGCTCGGACACTTGTTTAGCCTGTGGGAACAGTACGTTGACGACGGATCGTTCGCGTGCAATTCGAACGTCACGTCAATCATGGAGTCCGTTACGTTGTCTAGCGGAGTCGTGGTCTCGGTCTGCGGCCAGATTCAGACCCAGCCATTCGACTACACAACGCGGTTCAACAGGCGTTCACGATGTCGTTCGGGACGACGCCGACGCCTCAGGTACTCTGGGTAAACCCGATCTCGTCCACGTCAATTCGCGTTGCGTTCAAGGCGCCAAAGGTCGCCAGCCGAACGTACCAGCGCACGATTTGTGGCGGAGCCTTCCCAGTAACTCAAGCGATCACGGCAATGAACAACGATGTTGCCTATGCCGACTTCCCGATGACGTCGAGCGGGACGAGCGTCTGTGCCCAAATTCGTGCGGTCGGAGGCTCCGGCAGCAACGGCGTGCAGTATGGGAGACTCACGACATCTCGCGGTGACGTAAATGGCGCTTGGGTTATGGTCTATGGCAAGACCAGCGAAGAGGCCATCATGCGCAACAACAGCGGTTCGCAAAACATACCCTTCACTAGGATCACGGACAACACGAGCTTTGCGAACTTTCCACGTTGTGACTTGGATACCGCCATTGGTCCAGGCGGAAGTCGCAGTTGCATAAAGAGACATTCGGTACCGGCGTGGTGTTCTGGTGGAGTCAGGATCACTCATCGTATGACTCGATGAACGTCCCGTAGCTCGTTGATCCAGAACAAGTCAGAAGCGAGGTGCGCTCGTGGCGAGTGCACCTCTTCTCTTCCTCCTTCGACGCCTTCAGTTCTTGTTTTGGCGAGCGCCGATGTAGATTATCGATGTCCCGAGCGCCGCGAGGAACGCGATCGCGAGAACTGCCTCTCGGCTGGGCGCGGTCGGTAACGCCCCGCTGCCGGTGTTCGGTGCCGTTACCCGCATCGGGGCGGGGGTCGGAGAAGGTGGTACGACATCTACCGATGTCCGTGGTGTACCAGTGATTGGGAACGTTTCCACTGGTACTGGGGTATTCGTGGCGGCGACCGTGCCCGTTCCAGTCGGAGCTGGAGTGCGTGTGGCAGTCGTGCTATCGGAAGTAGCGGTGGCCGTCGGCGATTGGGCGAATGTTTGTTGTGCGCCGGCGAGAAACGACAGAGCGAACACCGTTAACACGAGACAGAGCGAGCGAGGCATCTCTTCCCCTCCTTGTCCGTGCTTTTTCTACTGCATATAGCAGATCGGTCTCCCTGTCAATAACTTCGATCGTGAGTCGTGCGAAGGATCTCGGTCGTCCCGAGCAAATGTTTCGCCTCGTGCCGCAAACGCATGCGGGTGCAAGCGAATTCGCAGGGGGTTCGCCTTTGAAGCT
>JBBSDV010000027.1:0-21100 GCA_038240335.1 Dehalococcoidia bacterium | reverse complement strand
TACCGGCAGCGACACTGCCGATGCGACAAGGTGCAGCGACGCCGCCCTTCACGGATCCTGCGCCTCTTGTTATTCCCCAGCGTCGGTGTCGTCCGCCGACACCGGCGACAGCGGCGAAGCCGAGTCCAACCCGCACGCGAATGCGGACTCGGGCGACTCGAACGCGGCCTCCTGGGCATCCGGCTCCTCCTCCGGCTCGGCAACGGGCATCGGCGGCTCCGGCGGCACGGGCGGCGACTCCGAGGGTACAAGCGGCGACAGCAGCACTGACATCACCTCTGGTGACACAGGTGCGGTGACGTCGAGCGCGGACTCCGGCGACAGCGGCGCGGCCGACGCTTCGGCGACGGGCGTGGCGACGTCGGGCAACAGCGGCGACTCGAACGCGTCGGCGACCGGCACGGCCGGCAACACCGGTGACGCCACCTCGAACCCGACCTCGGTCTCGAGCAGTGACACGGGCGACGGCGGTACTTCCGGCGACACCGGCAGTGCCAGCTCCGACCCCGATGTCACATCGGGCGACACCGACACGGGTGACACCGGCGGCACGGGCTCGGCGGCTTCCATCGGTCTCGACAGCGGTACGGGCACAGGCTCGGGCTCCGGCAGTGCGACGCTCGCACAGTCGGGTAACTCCGGTAACAGCGGTAGCTCGGGCGACAGCGGCGACGCTTCGTCCGACCCGACCGTGATCTCCGGCGACAGCGGTAACGGCGGCGACTCTGGCGATGCGACATCGTCCAGCGACGCCGACGGTCACGCCTCCTCCGGCGATTCCTCTTCCAACCCGACGGCGATCTCCGGCAACACCGGCGACTCCGGCGATGCGACCTCGAACCCCGACGCGAACTCCTCGTCGGGCGACTCGAACGCACTCGCCGCTGCCTCCGGAAGCGATTCCGGTTCGGCGACGGGTATCGGCGGCAGCGGCGGCTCCGGCGGCGACGCCGAGGGCTCCGGCAGCGGCGACGACACGCTCGACGTCACTTCTGGTGACACGGGCGCGGTCTCTGCCGACGCTACCTCCGGCAACAGCGGCAGTGCCGATGCTTCGGCTGATGGCACCGCCAACTCCGGCGACACCGGCAACTCAAACGCGGACGCAACTGGCACCGCGGGCGACACCGGTAACGCAACCGCCAGCCCAGACTCGACGTCCGACGCCACAAGTGGCAACGGCGGCGAGTCCGGTACGACGGGCGACGCGACCTCCGACCCGACGGCCACCTCCGGCGACACCGACACCGGTGACACCGGCGGCACGGGCCTCGTGGGAACGATTGGTCTGGAGAGCAGCGGCGGTTCGGGCAGCCCGACACTCGTCGATGACTCGAACAGCGGCAACCTGACCGCGGCTCAGTCCGGTGACTCCGGCGACAGCGGCGACTCGGGTAGCTCTGGCGATGCGACTTCGGACCCGACCGTCATCTCCGGGAACTCCGGCGATGGTGGTGCCAGCGGCAGTGCCGACTCGACGTCGACGTCGAACGGTGATGCCAGCTCTGGCGACTCTTCGACCAGCCCGCTCGCCATCTCCGGCGACTCGGGCTCCTCAGGCAGCGCAACCTCGAACCCGCACGCAGGCGCGTGGACGGGCAACTCGAACGCGCTGGCACTGGCCGGACACATCACCCAGCAATGGTGGATGTGGCTCCTCGGATAGGTGCAACAGGAGGGGGCGGCACGCGCCGCCCCCTCCCTCCTTCTTTACCCTGCTCATAATCCTCAAGCTCGCATCGCACCGTTGGGTGCCGTCGGCGTCGTCAATCCTGGCCGTACGTGCGTTTCCCCGTTTGGTACCCAAGCAGCCGGAATCTTTCCTTGACCGTATCATCCGCGCTTCATCGCATCCCGATGCCCACGTTCTAAACTTCTTCGACGGATACGGCATCACGGATGCCGTGCCGAATAGCTCGGTGAGCGATGGATCCGGCTGCGCTCGCGCGCTCACGAGATCCTCGTGATGGACCGCATGGCGTGCGGCCGGCCGAAGATCGCTTTACAGCAGGGGGCGGGCGGTGGGTTCGATGGGGGTGGGGAGCTGGGTCTCGCCGGCCAGGTGGCGGTCAACACCGGCCGCGCAGGCGCGCCCCTCGGCGATCGCCCACACGATCAGGCTCTGGCCGCGTCCCATGTCGCCACAGGCGAAGACGCCCGGGACGCTTGTCATGAACGAACTGTCGCGGGCAACGTTTCCGCGCGCATCGAGGCCGACGCCGAGGGTCTTGAGTAGGCCTTCCTGCTCGGGGCCGACGAAGCCCATCGCCAGGAGGACGAGCTCGCACGGGAGCTCGAAATCGCTGCCGTCGACCTTCTCGAAGCGGCCGGCGACGAACTCCACCTCGTGGGCGACGAGCGCGCGGACGTTGCCGTGCTCATCGCCGACGAAGCGCTCGGTGTTGACGCTGTAAATCCGCTCGCCGCCCTCTTCGTGCGCGGAGGACACACGGAAGACATTCGACCAGGTTGGCCACGGGTTCGTGGGCGCGCGACGATCCGGTGGGCGGGGCAGGATCTCGAATTGGTGTACCGAGAGCGCACCCTGCCGGTGCGCCGTTCCGAGACAGTCGGCGCCGGTGTCGCCGCCGCCGATGATCACGACGCGCTTTCCGGCGGCGGTGATCGTCGGCTCTTTGAGATCGCCCTGCTGCACGCGGTTGCCGATTGGCAGGTACTGCATCGCCTGGTGAATGCCGCAGAGGTCTCGGCCGGGAATCGGCAGGTCGCGGGCGGACGTCGCGCCGCCGGCAAGCACGGTGGCGTCGAAGCCCTCGAGTTCCGATGCGGGCACGTCGACGCCGACATGAGCCTTGACGCGAAACTCCGTGCCCTCGGCGCGCATCTGCTCGAGCCGGCGATCGAGGTGGCGCTTCTCCATCTTGAACTCGGGGATGCCGTAGCGGAGGAGGCCGCCGATGCGGTCGTCGCGCTCGAATACCACGACGTCGTGACCGGCGCGCGTCAGCTGCTGCGCCGCGGCGAGACCGGCGGGGCCGGAGCCAATGACGGCGACGCGCTTGCCCGTGCGAACCGTGGGCATGACGGGCTGGATCCAGCCTTCGGCCCAGGCACGATCGACAATCTCGACCTCGACCTGCTTGATGGTGACGGGCGCCTGATTGATTCCGAGCACGCACGACGCCTCACAGGGGGCCGGGCAAAGTCTTCCAGTGAACTCGGGGAAGTTGTTGGTCGCGTGCAAGCGATCGATCGCCTCGCGCCAGTGCTCGCGGTAGACGAGATCGTTCCAGTCCGGGATGAGGTTTCCGAGCGGGCAGCCGTTGTTGCAGAAGGGAATGCCGCAATCCATGCACCGGCCGGCCTGCTGCTTGAGCGTTATGCGATCGATCGGCTCGTAAACCTCTTGCCAGTCGTGCAGACGCACGGAGACTGGGCGACGCGTGGGGGTGATGCGGTCCCATTTCAGGAAGCCGGTCGTCTCACCCATGCGCGGCCGCCATGACGCGCTTAAGCGTCTCATCCTCGGAAGCGCCATCCGCCTTCGCCTCGTCGATCACAGCGAGGACGCGCTTGAAGTCCTGCGGCATCACCTTGCGAAAGGATTCGACCTCGCTTTCCCACTGGGCGAGCAGCCGGTCAGCAACCTTCGAGCCCGTCAACTCGCGATGGCGCTCGACGGTAGCTCGCAGCCAGTCGCGATCGCCGGCGTTAAGCGGCTCGAGCTCGACCATCTCATAGTTGACGAGGGCGGGAAAGTGATGATCGGGATCGTAAACGTAGGCGATGCCGCCCGACATGCCGGCGCCGAAGTTCCGCCCGGTCGGACCTAGGACGATGACGCGACCGCCTGTCATGTACTCGCAGCCGTGATCGCCGATACCCTCAGCGACGGCGGTAGCGCCGGAGTTGCGGACGCAAAACCGCTCGCCGACCGTGCCGCGGAGATAGGCCTCACCCGACGTCGCGCCATAGAGAACGACGTTGCCCGCGATGACGTTATTCTCGGCGGCGAAGATCGCATCGCGATCGGGATGGACGATGACGATGCCGCCCGAGAGGCCTTTGGCGGTGTAGTCGTTGGCGTCGCCCTCGAGTCGCAGCGTGATGCCGCGCGGCACGAATGCGCCGAAGCTCTGCCCGGCGGAGCCGCGCAGGTGGATGCGGATCGTATTGTCCGGCAGGCCGCCGCCGCCCCAGCGGTTCGTCACCTCCGAACCGAGCATCGTCCCGACGGAGCGGTTGGTGTTGCAGATGGCGGCTTCGATCGCGACAGGACTGCCTTTCTCGAGGGCTGCGGCAGACTGCTCGATCAGCTGACGATCGAGCGCGAATTCAAGTCCATGTTCCTGACCGCGCGTGCAGTAGCGATCTTGGTTTTCGTACGGATTCTCGGCCTCGGCGAGAATCGGTGTCAGGTCGAGTCCGTCGGCCTTCCAGTGCTCGATCGCCGCTCGCACGTCGAGCACCTCGGTGTGCCCGATCGCCTCGGCGATCGAACGGAAGCCGAGCGCGGCGAGGTACTCGCGCACCTCCTCGGCGATGAACTCGAAGAAGTTGACGACGAACTCCGGCTTGCCCGCGAAGCGCTTGCGCAGCTCCGGATTCTGGGTCGCGATTCCGACCGGGCAGGTGTCGAGATGGCAGACGCGCATCATCACGCAGCCGCTCACGACGAGCGGCGCCGTGCCGAAACCGAACTCCTCGCCGCCGAGCAGGGCGCCGATGACGACATCGCGGCCCGTCTTGAGTTGTCCGTCGACCTGGACCACGATGCGATCGCGGAGGCCGTTTTTCATCAAGGTCTGCTGCGTCTCCGCAAGGCCGAGCTCCCATGGCGCGCCGGCGTGCTTGATCGACGTCAGCGGCGACGCGCCGGTGCCGCCGTCGTGACCGGAGATGAGAACCACGTCGCTGTGAGCCTTCGCGACGCCGGCGGCGACGGTGCCGACCCCGACCTGCGCGACGAGCTTCACGTGCACGCGCGCGGCAGGGTTGGCGTTCTTCAGGTCGTGGATCAGCTGCTTGATGTCTTCAATCGAATAGATGTCGTGATGCGGCGGCGGGCTGATCAGGCCGACGCCGGGGGTTGAATAGCGGGTTTTCGCGATCCAGGGGTAGACCTTGATCCCGGCCAGCTGGCCGCCCTCGCCGGGCTTCGCGCCCTGCGCCATCTTGATCTGGAGGTCGGTGGCGTTGACCAGGTACTCAGACGTGACGCCGAAGCGGCCGGAGGCGACCTGATGCACCGCCGACCGGCGCAGATCGCCGTTCGGATCGCGCACGTAGCGGTCGGCGTCTTCGCCACCCTCGCCCGTGTTCGACTTCGCGCCGATGCGGTTCATCGCCACTGCGATCGTCTCGTGCACTTCCTTCGAGATCGATCCGTACGACATCGCGCCCGTGGCAAAGCGCTTCAGGATCTCGGTCGCCGGTTCGACTTCGTCGATCGGCACCGGCGGGCGCGCGCCCTCTCGAAAGGTGAATAGTCCACGCAGCGTCGCGAGCCGCTTCGACTGGTCGTCGACGAGATGCGTGTACTCCTTGAAGATGTCGTATCGCTTCGCGCGCGTCGCGTGCTGGAGCTTGAACACGGTGTCCGGATTGAACAGGTGGTACTCGCCCTCGCGCCGCCATTGATACTCGCCGCCGAATTCGAGATCGCGGTGGGCGACTTCCGCAGGGCGGGGCATGTAGGCGTGCTTGTGGCGACGCGCGACCTCTTCGGCGATCTCGTCGAGCCCGATGCCGCCGAGGCGCGACGTGGTGCCGGTAAAGTACTCGTCGATGAGCTCATGGCCGAGGCCGATCGCCTCGAATACCTGGGCGCCGCGATACGACGCGACGGCCGAGATGCCCATCTTCGACATCACCTTCAGCACGCCCTTGCCCGCCGCCTTTACGTAGTTCTTGATCGCGTGGTGTGGATCCATCTCGCCGAGTCCATGGAGACGCTGGGCGATGAGATCCTCGACCGATTCGAACGCGAGATACGGGTTGATGGCGCCTGCGCCATAACCGACGAGCAACGCCATGTGGTGCACTTCGCGGGCATCGCCGGTCTCCATCACCAATCCGACCTTCGTGCGCTTGCCGACGCGGATCAGGTGGTGGTGCACGGCGGAAACGAATAGCAACGACGGAATTGGCGCGAGGTCTGGACCGGAATCGCGATCCGATAAGACGATGATGCGCACGCCCTCATCGACCGCGGACGACGCTTCGGCACGTACGCGATCGAGCGCGTCGCGCAGTGCAGCGCCGCCGCCGGCAACGCGATAATAGCCGGCGATGACGCGCGCGGCGAACTCGGGCCGATCGCCGTCGTCGTTGATGTGAATCAGCTTGGCGAGTTCGTCGTTATCGAGGATCGGGAACGGCAACGCGATCTGGTGACAGGCATCGGGCTGGGCGTCGAGCAGGTTGCCTTCTGCGCCAATCGTCGAGGCGAGTGACGTCACGAGCTCTTCACGGATGGCATCGAGCGGCGGATTCGTGACCTGGGCGAAAATCTGCTGGAAGTAATCGAACAAGAGCCGCGAACGGTCGGAGAGCACGGCAACGGGCGTATCCGTGCCCATTGAGCCGACTGCTTCGTTGCCGATGCGGGCCATGGGCGCGACGAGCAACTTCAGCTCTTCGTGTGTGTAGCCGAACGTCATCTGACGGCGCAACACAGACTGGTGCGACGACACCTTGTGCTGGCGATCAGGCAGGTCGCTGAGGTGGACGAGGCCCTGATCGCACCACTGCTCGTAGGGGTGCTCCGCCGCGAGCGTCGCTTTGATCTCTTCGTCCTCGACGATGCGGCCGAGCGATGTATCGACGAGGAACATCTTCCCGGGTTGCAGACGTCCCTTCTTGATGACGCGCGCGGGATCGATGTCGACCACGCCGGACTCGCTCGCCATGATCACGCGGTTGTCATCGGTGACCCAGTAACGGCTGGGCCGCAAGCCATTGCGGTCCAGCACGGCGCCAATCACGGTGCCGTCCGTGAAGGCGATGGAGGCCGGTCCATCCCACGGCTCCATCAGGGATGCGTGGTAGCGGTAGAAGGCACGCTTGGCCGCGGGCATCGTCGCGTGGTTCTCCCACGCCTCCGGGATCATCATGAGCACGCTATGCGCGAGCGAGCGGCCGCCGAGGTGCAGAAGCTCCAGGCACTCATCGAACTTCATCGTGTCGGACGAGCCGTCTGTGATGATCGGGAAGGCGCGCTCGAGGTCAGGGATAAAGGGCGTCGAGATCTGAGCGGAACGCGCACGCATCCAGTTGCCATTCCCCTGTACCGTGTTTATCTCGCCGTTGTGGGCGACGTATCGATACGGATGGGCGAGCGGCCAGGACGGGAACGTGTTGGTCGAGAAGCGGCTGTGTACTAACGCCAGCGCGGACTCGACGCGGCCATCACACAAATCGGGAAAGAATTCCTCGAGTTGCGGCGTCGTGAGCATGCCCTTGTACACGAGGGTGCGGCTTGAGAGCGACGGGAAATAGACGGCGTGATCGGCCGAGATCTCGTGCTCGGTCCGCTTGCGCAGGACGAAGAGCTTGCGGTCCAGCGCGATGCCAGTCGCGCCCGCGGGGTCTGTGATGAAGCAGTGCCAGAAGCTGGGCATGACGGAACGTGCGGTGGGCCCGATCGTCGACGCGTCGACGGGAACGCGGCGCCATCCGACGACGTGCAACGCCTGCTGTTCGGCAAGGTCCTCGACAGCGGCGCGCGCCTTCTCAGCGGCAGCCGTGTCCTCCGGGAGGAACGCGAGCCCGACACCATACGCGCCGACAGGCGGCAGCGAGAAGGGCGTCACGGCGCGCAGGAACGCGTCGGGAATCTGGATGAGAATGCCGGCGCCGTCGCCCGTGTTGACCTCTGCGCCAGACGCGCCGCGGTGGTCGAGCCGGCACAATGCCCCTAGAGCCGTTTCGACGATGCTGCGGCGCTTAGTTCCGGTTATATCGACGACGAATCCAACGCCGCACGCGTCGTGCTCGTATTTAGGGTCGTAGAGACCGCTCGCGGCGGGCATGCCGCTATATGGGACGGTTCTCGAGGATTGCGCGCTGGCGGCTTGCATCGTTGCGCCATCGATCGTGGCAGCGAAGCCGGTGCTAGAGGCAACCCGTTCGTCGTCGGGCTTGTCGAGCGGAACGTTCACATCAATACCCACTGGGTGCCGGGAAGTGGCCAATTGTAACGTAATTCACAATCTCTGTCACGAGTGTCGGGGTGATAGCTGGATCGCCGAAGAAAACGCAACGAGCGCCAGTGGCGCCCGTTTTTGTGCGCCGCCGCTGATGCGTGATCAGCGATCGGCACGCTCCCCGATGGGGATTGGAGGATAGTACCCCAGGGGAACGGAATTCACAAGTGTTGGTTGGCGACGGCACTCGTCGAACGAACCGGCTTCGTATGCGGATCGTTGACCGCGACGACGTTGCGCTCGACCGTCACATGGTCGCCCGGGCCTGTGATGCCGCCGCGCGAGCCCCTTATTCCAGCCCTGCCGTCTTCAGCCGCTGCCGCATCTTGTCCTCCGTCAGGAAGCCGAACTGCAGCGCCGCAATTTTGCCGTCGCCATTGACGAAGAAGCTGTCGGGCAGCCCCTGCAATCGATACTGGTCGTACACCTTACCGCCACCGTCGAGCAGCAGCGGCAAGTTCAACGCGCGCGACGCAAAGAAGCCCGTTGCCGTCGCGGGATCCTCCTTCCAGTTCACAGCGAGCACTTCGAGCCCGGCGCCGTGCTTTTCGTCGTATAGCTTCTGGATGTCCGGAAGCTCCTTCTTGCACGGCACGCACCACGACGCCCAAAAGTTCACCCAGACAACCTTGCCGCGCAAGTCGCTGAGTTTGACGATGGCGCCGCTCGCGTCGCGAAGCGCAAAGTTCGGCGCATCCTGCCCCACCAGCGGCTTTCGGTCATCCAGCGCTCCCAGCCCCGCTTCGGTCGTCGCGTCCTGCGTGCTCCGGCCCGTCGTGCTCACCGGCGTAGTCGTACTCGACCCGGACTGCGAGCGCACGAGCAGCGTGACGCCGATCAACACCGCGAGGATCACAGCGGCGATCAGCACGCGGGCGATCGGCGATTCGAGCAGCGTGCGGCGCGGGCTTGAGTTGCTCACGCTCTTACTATACGACGCGGCGTGCGCAGGACCGTCGACCGTGCGCAGGCCGGGGCGGGCATCGCTTGACGCAACGCGAGACCGCGTGTAACAACAGCGAAGATGCAAGCACACGGACGGGTGGAGCACCGGAGGTGGCGGACGGCGTGGAGCACGGTGCTTCTTCTGCTCCCGATCGTCATCCTCGCTAGCGCCTGCGGCATCTTCGACGCGCCACCGCGTTCTCCGCAGCCGACACCGACGAGTGAGAACCTCCTCCTGAACCCCGGCTTCGAGGATGGCCAGGACCATTGGAGCGCAACTACCCAGCCGCAGTCGCAGGGCTTTGAGGTAAGCGACACCGTCGCGCATTCCGGCTCGCACAGTCTGTCCCTTCAACTCAACGGCGACGCCTCGGCAACTCACACCGGCATCGCCGGCGCCATGCAAACTGTCAGGCCGCAGAAGTTCCCCGACTACTTCTCGGGCTTCTACCGCGTCGACGATTGGCATCCGTCTGCGACCTTTCAGTACCTCGAGTTCGTCGTCTCCGTCCACGGCGGCGACTTCGGCGACGGCATGGACGTTCACGAGGTCCGGTTCCCGCTCGCCGGTCTTGATCGCCCCCCGGTCGCGCCCCCGAATGCGCAGTACCTGTTCATCAATCGAGACCAGCCGAAGCTCCACGAGTGGGTGTACTTCGACTACCCGCTGACGCAGGCGTTCACCACTCGCCCCGGCAAGTTGCCGACGCGCTGGTCCTCGATCGACATCCGCCTCGAAACCCGGTACGACGCTAAGACCGCCGATCAGCCGGCCACGTCGGCCCACGTTTATTTCGATGACCTCTACGCCGGGCCACAGGAAGCCAACCCCAACCGCCCGCCCGAGCCCTAGCCTTGTCCGATTCCTGACCGAATCGCTACACTTTCTCCGGATAGTCACGCTCGGAGGAGTCAGATTGCCGACCTACGAATACGCCTGCGCCGCCTGCGGTAACCGCTACGAGAAGCGCGAATCGTTCGAGGCCCCCGTTCGCCAAAAGTGCCCGAAGTGCCGCAAGATGGCGGCTCGCGTCCTCTCGGTGCCCGCCGTCGTGTTCAAAGGCACCGGCTTCTACAAGACGGATAGCCGCGGCGCTGACACGTCCGATCAGCCGCCCGCGGCCACGCCCGCAACAACCACTGCCGCCGACGGTGGCCACGCCCATGGCTCCGACGGCCCTTCCCACGGCGCCGACGCAACGCCGGCAGCCGACACACCGAAATCCGATAGCGGCGCGAAAAGTGAAGCCGCCAAGAGCGATTCAGCTAAGCCGAAGGGTGGCGGCTCGAAGACCAAGACCGAGACGCCGGCAGCGTCCTGAGTGCGCGTCGTCCTTCAGCGCGTCACGAGCGCCCGTGTCTCCGTCGGCGAGGAGACCGTCGCCGAAATTGATCGCGGCCTGCTCATCCTCGTTGGCATCGGTGAGGACGACGACGCAACGACCGTAGCGCGCGTTGCCCGAAAGTGCGCCGACCTGCGCGTCTTCGCCGACGACCAGGGCCGCTTCGCCGTCTCGCTGCTCGAAACAGGCGGCGCGGCGCTTGTCGTTTCGCAATTCACCCTGCTCGCCGATGTCCGCAAGGGCCGTCGCCCGAGCTTCGTCGGCGCCGCTCGCCCCGACGTCGCCCAGCCGCTCGTGGCCGCGTTTGTAACCGCCCTCGCCACCCTCGGCATCCCGGTTGCCGCCGGGCGCTTCGGCGCATCGATGCGCGTCGCTCTCGTGAACGATGGCCCCGTCACGATTGTGATCGATAGCGCCGATCTCGGTCGGCAACGCGATGCCAGCTAGGTCACTCGGGCGGAGCCACCAGGCACGCGCCCGTCGCTGCCGCATCCATGACCGCATCCGCGGCCTGATGCACGCTCATCCCGCCGGTATCAATCCGGCACGCCGGAAACGCACCCTCGTCGCTGAACATCGCGTGCATCCGCGCCAGGTCATCTGGTGAGAAGCCCACGATCGTCTTGTCGCGGGAGAACGCGCGGCGCGACAGCTCTTCGAGCGATGGCAGCAGTACGACGAACTGCACGGCGTCAAGCGCGCCCTTCAACTCGTCGATGTAGTCCGGCAGCAAGTGCGCGCCGATGACGCCGTCGACAAAGACGCCGTATTCATCCTCCGCGTACGCGCTTGCCGCCCGAGCGACGGCGCGGCTCACCATGTGATTCTGCCGCTCCGAACCGGCCCGCCACGGCGGCAAGTAGCCCATCCGGATCGAGCCGTAGAATGCGTCCGTCTCTAGACGTACCGTGCGGTCGTAGCGCTCGCACAGCGCCTCCGCCACCGCGCTCTTGCCGGCGCCCGGTGGGCCGCTGATAATCACGATCTGCGACATCAGGCGATGCCGGCCTGGAGACTGATATCGAGCGCCGGCGCGGAGTGGGTCAGCCGCCCGATCGAGATGTAGTCGACTCCCGTCTCGGCCACCGCGCGCACGTTCGACATCGAGACGCCACCGGAAGCCTCGAGGATTGCCCGTCCAGCCACCGCCTCCACCGCCGCGCGCATGTCGTCGATCGACATGTTGTCGAGCAGGATGATGTCCGCGCCGCCATCGACAGCCTCGCGCGCCTCAGCGATCGTCGTCACCTCGATCTCGATGCGCATGCCGATCGGCGCCCCGGCCCGTGCCTGCGCGATCACGTCCGCCAGATCCTCGATCCCGTGTTGCCGCGCCGCGGCGATGTGATTGTCTTTGATCAAGATCCCCGATGCGAGATTGAAGCGATGATTGAGGCCGCCGCCGCATCGCACGGCGAAGCGCTCGAGCTGCCGCATCCCCGGCGTCGTCTTCCGCGTGTCGAGGATTTGCGCCCGCGTCCCCGTCACAGCCTCAACGAACTCACGGGTCAGCGACGCGACGCCCGAGAGATGCTGCAGGAAGTTGAGCGCCACCCTCTCCGCCGCGAGGATCGACCGAAATGGCCCCTCAACCTCGGCAAGCTCTTCGCCCGCCGATACCCGATCGCCGTCGGCAACCAGCGTGTCAAAAGCGATCTCCGGATCGAGCGCAGTCATCGCCGCCGCGGCCACGGGCAGCCCGCAGATCACCCCGTGATCCTTCGCGACAAACGTCGCTCGCCCCCACTGCTCGGCGCTGATCAGCGCCCGCGTCGTGATGTCGTCGCCCGCGCCATCCTCGTCGAGCGCCGCGCGTACCAGCGCCTCGATGACGTGTGGCGCGATCGGAAATTGCGTTGCCATATCGTCCTTGCTAAGCGGCGATCGCGCCGGCATCTATGGCTGGGAACCTTAGCTCGCCATCGCACGCCGAAACGTGATGTGCCGCCGCCATTCGTCCCGTCGCTCCGGATAGTCCGTCCTGTAGTGCGCGCCGCGGCTCTCCTCCCGCACGAGTGCCGCCTCCGCCATTAGCCGTCCTGCGAGCAGCAGGTTTGCCAGCTCATGCGAGGCCCGGTCATGCGCTTCCGGAAGCGCCGCGCGCCACGCCGAGAGCTGCTGCGTCGCCTCGCGCAGGCCTCCCGCATCGCGCACGATGCCTACCTTATCCCACATTAACGCCTGGAGCGACTTGCGGTCGGGCGACGCGCTGCCTTCGTTATCGAAGGCCGGCAACGCGCGCGCGTCTTCCGTCAGCGCTGCCGCGCCACCCGGCGCGGCGAGTGTGCGTTCGATGATGCGTTTCCCGAAGACGATCGTCTCCAGCAGCGAGTTACTCGCCAGCCGGTTCGCGCCATGCACTCCGGTGCACGCGACCTCGCCGCACGCGTACAGCCCCGCGATCGTCGTCTCCCCCCACGTGTTCGTGCGCACGCCCCCCATCATGTAGTGCGCCGCCGGCGATACCGGCGCAGCCTCCTTCGTGATGTCGACGCCGTGGCTCAGGCAGTAGCGATAGATCTGCGGGAAGCGCGCGGTGATCCGCGCCGCCGCCAGCTGCGTGATGTCGAGATACACCCGATCCGTGCCCGTCCGCTGCATCTCCGACACGATCGCCCGCGCGACGACGTCCCGCGGCGCCAGCTCCGCCGCCGCGTCGTATTCCGGCATGAAGCGCTTCCCGGCCGCATTCCGTAGCACGCCGCCCTCGCCGCGCACCGCCTCCGAAATCAGAAAGATCGGCACGCCGAGCAACGTCAGCGCCGTCGGATGGAACTGGATGAACTCCATGTCCTGCACCTCGGCCCCCGCCCGGTAGGCGAGCGCGATGCCATCGCCGGTCGCCACCTCCGGGTTCGTGCTCACCCGGAACAACTGCCCCACGCCACCCGTCGCCAGCACGACAACCGGCGATTCGAATCGGTCAGCGGTGTTAGTTCGAGTATCGAGCGCGCGCACCCCGGCAGCGCGGCCATCCTCCACGAGGATCTCCTCGACCTGCATGTACTCCTTGATCGTGATCCGTGACATCTGCGCCAGCCCGCTGAGCGACAGCTCGATGTGCGCGCCCGTCGAGTCGCCGCCGGCATGGAGGATGCGATTGCGGCTATGCGCGGCTTCTCGCCCCAGTGCCACCTCGCCGTCGGCGCTATCGAACGGCACACCGAAGCTCACAAGGTCGCTGATCCGATCGGCGGCGGCGTCGACGAGGATGCGCGCCGCTTCCGGATCGACAAGCCCGGCGCCGGCCGCGATCGTGTCGGCGTAGTGCAGCTCCGGGTCGTCATCAGCGCCGACGGCGGCTGCGATGCCGCCCTGCGCGTACTTCGTGTTGCACTCGTCGATCGAGCCCTTCGTCAGCACGCAGACAGATCCGTGCTCACGCGCCAGCAGCGCCGCGTACAGCCCGGCAATCCCCGATCCGACGATGATGTAATCGAAGCGCTCCGCCATCCGACCCTCCGCGCGTCCGACTTAGTGTCACTTGCACACTAACTCATCGTGCGCGAAGACTCAACGCAACGGGATCAGCCTCGATCATGCCTCCAGGTCAGGAACAGCACGCGTCAATCCACGTGCCATCCTCGTTCAGCAATTGATAGCCCAAGCTGTGTGGATCCGCAGGCAACGAGTATTGGACGTACTCGAAGTAGCCGGGCACATAACGCGCCGTGACCCACACTGTCTCGCCGTCGAACCGCATGTCGGTCACCTCGTGTTCGATCAGCAGCGTCAGCCCCGCCGAGCGATCACACCCGGCCGTGTCCGGCGTCGCAGACCACAACCCGGAGCGGGCGAGCGCGGCTTGTTCGTCCTTGGGTTCACTCACGAACGTCCAGAAGATGGAGTATCGCACGCTGATGTTGCCCTGCGCGTCTCTGCTCAGGTAGCCGCCCTGGAAAAGAAAGCCGGGGTCAATCGCCAGTCGCTGGAACTCGCCGCCCAGCGATGCGAGATGCCGCCGTTGATCATCCAGACTCGGCCGCACCCAGCCATTGCCTTCAGCGCACACCCGGTACGCCACGGGATCGCCGGCAGGCTGGTAGGTTTTCCCCTCATTCGCCCCTTGATAGCCGCCGGCAAGGTAAGGCGCTTTCGCAGGCGTCGGCGTGCTCGCGGGCACCGCCGCGCTACCGCCGCTGCACGACACGACCGCCACGGCACAGACGAGGATGATCGGAAGTCGAATAGGCATGGCTGTACCTCCGCATTGCCCTGCCGTCGAAGTCTACTGCGCGCCGACCTCCGAGAGGAGGCACGAAGCGGAGGTTCAGCACCGTGCCCGATTTTGCAAGCACCCGACCTCTCCATAGCGCCGACAGCCGCGGCTGAACCCTCGCCCTCGTGGGAGCGGGTGGCCGTCGAAGACTCGCAGTGGAGAGAACGCCAGCTGAGGAGCCGGCGCAGCCACCGACCTCCACCCAGTACATCCCTCACAGTCGCCATCACTCCACCGTTACCGTCTTCGCCAAGTTCCGCGGCTGGTCGACGTCGCAGCCGCGGCGGATCGCGATGTGGTACGACAGCAGCTGCATCGGGATCGCGCTCAGCAGCGGGTAGAGCAGCGGCGTCGTCCGTGGCAGGAAGATCGCATCGTCGCACTTCGCCGCGATCTCTGTGTCGCCCTCTGTGAGCACGCCGATCACGATGCCGTCGCGCGCACGCACCTGCTCGATGTTCGACAGCATCTTCTCCCTCATGCCATCATCGAGCGCGATCGCGACCACCGGCATAGCGTGGTCGATCAGCGCGATCGGCCCGTGCTTCATCTCGCCGGCCGGGTAGCCCTCGGCATGGATGTAGCTGACTTCCTTGAGCTTGAGCGCGCCCTCCATCGCCATCGCGTACTGCAACCCGCGCGCGAGAAAGAGAAAGTTGTGGCTCGACGCAACTTTTCCCGCGATGCGCGCGATCTCGCCATCGAGCTTCAACACTCGCCCGATCAGCGACGGCATCAGCGACAGATCGCCGATCAGCTCGCCGAGCCGCGCATCGTCAATCGCCCCACGTACACGAGCAACGTGGCACGCAAGAAGATACAGCGCGGTGATCGACGCCGTCAGCGTCTTCGTGCTCGCCACTGCGACCTCCGGTCCGCAGCGCGTCAGCACGAAGCCATCGGCGACGCGCGTCGTCTGTGCGCCGGGTGAGTTGCAGATCGTGATCTGCCGCGCACCCCGTCGCTTCGCCTCCGCCATGGCCTCGAGCGTGTCGACCGTCTCCCCCGACTGCGCCACCGACACGACCAGCGTGTCAGCGCCGATCAGCGCGTCGCGGTACCGGAACTCCGACGAATTATCGACCTCCGCCGGGATGCTGGCGATGCGCTCGAAGTAGCTGCGGCCGACGATCGCCGCATGCATGCTCGTCCCCATCCCCACCAGCACGACGCGTCGCGCACCCCGCAGCACTTCGTCCGAAAGCCGCAGATCCTCGAGCACGATCCCCGGTGGCTCGAAGATCGCCCGTCCGCGGAACGTGTCCATGATGCACTCCGGCTGCTCCATGATCTCCTTGAGCATGAAGTGCTTGTACGCGCCCTTCGCTGCCGAGACCGGGTCGTACGGCACGTGCTGCGGTCGCTTCGCGATCGCCTCGCCGGCGAGATTCACGTACGTCGCACCGTCCGCCGTCAGCGCCGCGATCTCGCCGTCCGCGAGGAACGCCACCCGCTGCGTCTCCGGCAGCAGCGCCGAGAGGTCGCTCGAGACGAACATCTCGCGCTCGCCGTGCCCGACGACGACGCCGCCCGCGTTGCCGATCCGTGCCGCAATGATCGTCCCCGGCTCCTGCGCCGACATGACGACGATGGCGTGCGCGCCCTCGATCCGCCCGAGCGCGTGCCGGAACGCCGTCAGTAGGTCGTCTCCCGCATCGAGATACGACTCGATCAGGTGCGGCATCACCTCGGTGTCCGTCTCGGATCGCAGTTCGTGGCCCGCCGCCTTCAGCTCCGCGCGCAGGGAGATGTAGTTCTCGATGATGCCGTTGTGGATGACGACGACGTCGCCGCGGCAATCTTCGTGCGGATGGGCGTTGTCTGTCGTCGGCTTGCCGTGCGTCGCCCACCTCGTGTGGCCGATGCCCGCGCTTCCCGCCGGATACGCGCCCTCGAGCCCCCGTCGCAGCACCGAGAGCTTGCCCGCGCCCTTTGCGATCTTGATCGCGCCGCCGGCGTCGACGACCGCGATCCCCGCGCTGTCGTAGCCGCGGTACTCGAGCCGCTGCAGCCCGTCGAGCAGGAGCGGCGCGGCTTCCCGCTCGCCCGTGTAGCCGATGATGCCGCACATCAGCGCGCCCCCGTTCGGTAAGCACTCGGCCCAGACGGATCCGTCCCTTGGTGTTTCATGAGATTCCTTCCCGCGTGCATGCGCGTCGATACGCGCATCGCGTTTCCGGCGATCGAACATGTCTATCAGGCGAACATAGTGTTGTATTGGTGCGAGCGGGAGAACCGAGCCGGAAGCTCGGGCACGTTGCGCGGGGTTTGTCGGGCGATTGCTCGCCGCGTTTTGGCCCGCGCATATCGACTGTGCTGCCGAGAGGTCATCCGCCGAGTATTTCGATCGACCTCTTCCTCGTCACCCTGCATCTCTCTGCGATGCAGGGCCTGGCGCTGTTTGTGTACCTACCGCCGCGCTGTCGCCGCACCTCCTTCCACCCTGATCGAGTCGTAGTCGACCCATGCCTTGCCGTTCGTCGTCGCCCCGGTTTCGGCGCCGCGTACGTCCGATTCTAGCGGCTCGCGCAAAATGTGCAACACATCGCGCAAGCTCGATGCAAACCCCAATGGCACGCCGAGCGTCGCCTGCAACGCCTGTGGCGTCGCGTCGTCGAGGAACCGGCTGCCGGTGTAATCGAGGCTGTATCGCGGCAGGATCACAAGATCGCCGAGTTCACGCCCGCGCAACTGCCGCTCGATGTCGTCCGCCGTCAGCAGCCCCGACACGTTCACGCGCGACCCGAAAAACGTGTTCTCGATCGCGTGCACGCTGACGCCGACGCCCGTCAGATCCGTGAACTCGATGGCGATGCGCTCGAGTACCGGCGCGATCAGGCTTGCGCACACAAACGAGGCCGACCGCACGTCGTCCGCCACTCGTACCTTCGCCACGTTCGCGCCGTCCGGCTCGCGAGCCAACCCCTGCGCGCCGAGCCGGGTGCCGTCGCTCGCTGCGCCACGTATTGAGATAGAGCCGCCCGGATGGCCGTACGATCGCCGCAACGCTCGCCACTCGTCGAGCAGCGACCGCGTCATGCCGATGCCGTTCTCGTATTGCGCGAACCCGTCGTAACGCGATGCCGGCGGCAGCTCGACGCCGGCGGCGAGATAATACTCGTCGGCGAGATACACAAGCGTCTTGCCACACTGCTTCCGGAAGCGCCCCTGATACGGCGTCACCTGCGCGATCAGTGCTCGCGCGAACTCCGGCGTGCATCCCGCCACCTCGGTGCTGTGCACCCCGCGCTCGATCCGCTCCTCGGCAACCGTCGTCGCCCCCACCGGCACGATCGAGATCGTCATCACTGTCGGATGCAGCGCCGCGAGATCACTGATCGTGCGATCGAGCGCCGCGCCGTCGTTGACGCCCGGACACAGCACGACCTGCGTGTTCGCCTCGATGCCAATCGCGGCCAATTGCCGCAGCTGCTCGCAGATGTCGGGCGCCGTCTTGTTGCCGAGCAAGTACCGACGCAGCTCCGGCTCTGTCGCGTGCACCGAGACATTGATCGGCGAAAGCCGCTGCTCCGCGAAGCGATCCCAGTCGCCCTCCGAGAGATTTGTGAGCGTGACGAAGTTGCCGTGGAAGAAGCTCAGCCGGTAGTCGTCGTCCTTCACGTACAGCGTCTTCCGCATGCCCTTTGGGTTGCCCTTGAGGAAGCAAAAAAAACAGCTGTTGTTGCAGATCTTGACGCCATCGAATGCCGCATCCCGGAAGTCGATCCCGAGATCCTCGTCCGGATATTTCTCGATCCCGATCGTCAGTTGCTCGTCGTCGCGGAGCACGTCGAGCGTCAGCGATTCCTCGGCGGCGTAGAACTGGTAATCGACGGCGTCCCGCAGCACGTGGCCATCGATCGCCCGCAAGCGATCCCCGGCACGCAACCCAGCCTCGGCGGCGAGGCTGCCCTCACGTACCGCGTCGATGATCCCGCCGTCGTTGTCTTTGCTCGTTCGTGGGGAGCGCGCAACTTCCGTCACCGTCGGCCACTCCTGTGCGCGTCAGCACCCACGATCAGGCGGGTGCGAGCGCGTACAGCCGCGCGACGACGTCGTCGATCACTGTGTCCGGCGTCGATGCCCCGGCCGCCACGCCGACACGCTCGTGTCCCGGCAGCCACGCGGCATCGATCTCCGCCGCCGACTCCACGTGGTGCGTCACGACGCCGTGCTCCCGCGCGACTTCGGCGAGGTGCCGCGTGTTCGCGCTCTCGCGCCCGCCGACGACCACCATCAGATCGACCTGCTCCGCCAATTCGTCGGTTGCCGCTTGCTGGCTCGTCGTCGCGTTGCACAGTGTGTTGATCACCCGCAGCTCGCTGATTCGATCCATGTGCTTCGTCAGGAGCGTCTGCACGAAGTGCGCGAAGTGCCCCTCCGTCTCCGTCGTCTGCGAAAGCACGCCGATGCGCGACGGCATCCAGGCGGGCAGCGGCGCATCGAGCTCGGCCGCCGAGCGCATCGTCGTCACCTTGCCGCTCGCCCAGTCGATGATGCCCCGCACTTCCTTATGCTCCGGGTCGCCGAAGACCACCAGCCCAAATCCCTCGTCCGTAAGCTTCTTCGCCCACTGCTGCGCGCGCGTCACGATCGGGCACGTCGTATCGACAATGTTCGCCCCGCGCGACTGCAGCTCGCGCAGCACGCTCGGCCCGACGCCATGCGCCGTAATCGCCACCGGCCGCGTATCGATCGCATCCAGCGTGGCGATCACCTCAACGCCGCGCGCCCGCAGCGTGTCCACGACCTGCGGATTGTGCACCGTCGACCCCAGACTCGTAATCGGCCCCAGTTCGCCCGCCGCCGACTCCATCATGTCGACGGCCCGCCGCACCCCCATGCAGAATCCCAGTTCCTTAGCCTTTATTACGCGCATTAATACTCCAACGAGCAGAAGTCGACGTAATGTAGATCAACTCCATGCACCTCAGTATAGCGGTCGCTTGATCACCGAACGAAGCCGCTTATGCCGTAGCTGCAAGGGAAGCGACACTCACCCACCCCCGCCACTGCTCCCCGTCCAAGAAGGCGACGCGGGAGCGCAGAGAGCGCAGCGTCCTCTGCCAAGATGGCTCCGGGCTCCATGTGTCTGTCACAGAGCACGTTCGAGCTGACGCGGCTAAGCGCCGACCAGGTCAGGCAGTACACTACCCTCAACTAACAACAGGAGGATCCTCACCCATGATTTCCACAGGCGACATGAAGCGCGGCGCCACCATCGAGCTCGACGGCCGCGTCTATCAGGTGATGGAGTTCGCCCACATCAAGATGGGCCGCGGCTCCGCCCAAATGCGAATGAAGCTCCGCGACGTCCGCCGCGGCGATCTTATCGAACGCTCCTTCCAAGCCGGCGAGAAGTGGCCGCGCGTGCGCGTCGACCGCGTCTCGATGCAGTTCAGCTACGCCGAGGACTCGATCATGAACTTCATGAACACCGAGACCTACGATCAGGTGCCGCTCACCATCGATCAGGTCGGTGAGGCGAAAAATTTCCTCGCCGAGAACGGCACCTGCGAGGTGCTCTTTCTCGGCGAAGAGCCGATCGGCATCGAGTTGCCCGCGTCGGTCGTCCTCAAGGTCACGCGCTGCGACCCCGGCCTCAAGGGCGATACCGCCACCGGCGCGACGAAGCCCGCGACGCTCGAGACCGGCCTCGTCGTCAACGTCCCGCTCTTCGTCAATGAGGGCGACAGCATCAAGGTCAACACCGGCACGGGCGAATACCAGGAGCGCGCGTAACGCCACCGCCATTGCGCTGATCCGCGCATTTGTTCGAAAATGCCGCTATGCAGGTCTACGCGGTCCGCGAGGTCACGGCGTATCTGCGCGAGCTCATTGAGTCCGCGCCGCTCTTCCGCGACATCTGGGTAGCGGGCGAGGTCTCGAACGTCAGCCGCCCGGCGTCCGGCCACACGTACTTCACCCTGAAGGACGCGAGCTCGCAGCTCCGCGCCGTCTTCTTCGCGCCACGCTACACAAAGCCTTCCACCGCTGCCCTTGTCCAGAACGGCAACGCTATCCTTGCGAACGGCCGCATCTCCGTCTACGAGCAGCGCGGCGAACTGCAGATGATCGTCGAATTCGTCCAGCCCGAGGGTGCTGGCGCGCTGCAAGCAGAGTTCGAACTCCTCAAGGAACGGCTCGCCGAAGAGGGGCTGTTCGACGCGTCGCGGAAGCGCGCGCTGCCGCGCATGCCGCGCCGCATCGGCGTCATCACGTCCGAATCCGGCGCCGTCTTCCACGACATCTGCCATGTCCTCGAGCGCCGCTGGCCGCTCGTCGAGATCGTCCTCGCGCCGACGCCCGTGCAGGGGCCTGATGCCGTCAGCGGCATCGTCGGCGCCCTCGCGCAGCTCAACGCTCGCGGCGACATCGATGTCATCATCGCCGGCCGCGGTGGAGGCTCGATCGAGGAGCTCTGG
>JBBSDV010000026.1:0-21647 GCA_038240335.1 Dehalococcoidia bacterium | reverse complement strand
GTCGATCGCGATGCCGGCCATGCCGAGCAGTACCGGCAGCAACCCCGCCGTGAGCATGATCATCTGCCCGCGCTCGTGCTTCTTGAAGAATGATCGCAATACTCGTCGCACGGGTACCCCCTCATGGAGCGTCCGGCCCGTACTGGGCCTCACGCACACCTCAACGCAATTTGCGGCAAGACGTTACACATCGCCGCCGTCAATCTCTGCTCAAATAGAGCATCGAGCGATTGGGCGCGTGTCAGTAGGGGTTTCCGACAGGGAATCGGCGGAATTCGAGGGCGCAGCGGCGCGCGGGGAGGCGGGATGCCTCCGCGCGGCCGCCTCCGCCTACTCGGTCAGCTTGACGAAATGGACTAGCGCGGTCGCGTCGTAGCTTCCCGCGAGCGCCGACGTCGTCAGGTCGGCATTGACAAATCGCCCGCGGACATCGCAGCTATTGCCCGTGCACGAGCCGGTGTAGCCCTCGAGAAACACGAGGGCGAATCGCTGGATCGTCACCGGATTCGAAGCTCCGTTCCCGAAATCATCGATGACGGGGATGATGATCACCCGCCGGCTGCAGATGGCAGTGAGCGACGTGCATTCGCCTGGGCCCGAGATATACGGGTTACACGCCGCGTTAAGGTGATACTTGCCGCTTGTATCCGGGCCGGTGAACGTCTCGGCGAAGGTATCGCAGGCCGTGCTCGTGTGCGTCGTCCGGAAATCCACGCCGGTGCGCGTTGGCCCGGTCATATTGCCCGTTTGCGGCGTGCAGTCGGGTCCGTCGCAGTCTGGCGCGTTCTCCGCGCACGTCGAAGGATAGTTGCCCGGACATGCCCCCGTTGTGCAGTTCTGCGCGGTCTGAGCGCACGCGTACGAATTGCTTCCGTACATCACGGAAGCGTTGTAGGTATTCGCTCCGGGGCCGTCGATGCGGATTGCGCCGAAGTTGCCCGTGTTGCCGCCCGTGCTGTCGTACTTCATCGTGATCAGCGTTCCGGGCGGGCTGAGGTCGACGGTCGCCTGGGTGACGCCCCACGGGACGATGCCGTTGCCGCCGCCGAATGACACCTTCGAGGCGGCGGCGTGGGCGCCGACATCCTTCGAGTTGATGCCGAGGATCCGCATGAAGGCGAAGCCGTGGGCGCGCGTAATCGTCACCGAGACCTTCGGCGCCGTTGTGCCGCCTGAGACGGCGAACGTGACGTCGCTCCATGCAACGTTGTTCTTGGCGGCCCATGACTGCGCGCTGATCGTCGCCGCGTTCGCGTCCGGCAGATCCTGCGCCGCCGCGAGGGCGATGCTGTCGGCTGTATTTTGCAGCGAGCGCCGGTCGCTGGCGTAACTACCGGCGTCGACCGCGAGTCCGGTCATGCCAACGAGCGCCGGCAGGAGTCCGGCGACGAGCATCAGTACTTGTCCGCGTTCGCCTCCGCGAAACGACCTTCTGATCGTCTGAAACAAGGCATCCTTCCGTTCTCCCCCATCCTCACAACCGTCGCCTCGCTCCCCAGCAGCGCGATTCTTCTGTCTTCTCTCTTAGCATCGAACGCTCGCCGGCAATCCGTTGTTTTTCTTTCGTATCATTCCTTCGTCGGGCCGCGGATGCGGAGTAAGTGTGGTTGATGCGATGCCTCGGGAAGGCGAAGCCGCACGCCGCGCCGTAAACGCACTGCCGTCACCAGCGTCAGGCAGCTACAGCGGCGACTTCGCGGGGACGCCCGGACGGCGAGGGTAGTCGGCCGGCGTCTCGCGCTGCTTGAGGACGGCGACGAGGGTTTGCGGGGGGCCGGGGACGGCGAACGGTACGGCGAAGACCTTGCCGCCGAGGATGCGCAGTGCGTTCTCAGCGCCGGCAATCTCCTCCGCCGCGCGCGAGCCCTTCGGCGTCACGAGGCGGCCGCTCACGCGCGCGAAGGGCAGCGCCAGTTCGATCAGCGCCGGCAGCGGCGCGACGGCGCGGGCGACGACGAGATCGAACTGCCCCCGCAGCTTCGTCGCATGGCCGAGCGTCTCCGCACGGCCGGTGATCACGGCAATGTCCGGTATCGCCAGCGCATCGACGAGCGCGGCGAGAAATGCCGTCTTCTTCGCCGTCGCCTCGATC
The DNA here is from genome assembly GCA_038240335.1 of Dehalococcoidia bacterium. Taxonomy (GTDB): domain Bacteria; phylum Chloroflexota; class Dehalococcoidia; order DSTF01; family JACRBR01; genus JBBSDV01. The sequence goes on along the minus strand of JBBSDV010000026.1, from coordinate 19,555 downwards.
AGCGTGAGGTGCAGGTCGGGCCAGACGATCTTCAGGACGACACCGGGGAATCCGGCGCCGGCGCCGACGTCGAGCACGCGCGATTCCGGCCGCAAGATCTCGCGCTCGCGCAGCGCCGCGCCGAGCGCGATCGATTCGAGAAAGTGCCGGCGTTGAACGACGTCCGGATCGACATCGCCGACGAGATTCGCGCGATCGGACCATTCGCGTAGCAGCGCGAGGTAGCGCTCGAATAGCAAGACCTGATCGGGTGATAATCGGACGCCATAGGCCGCTGCGTTCGCTATTAGCACGTCCAACATTGCGAGAGCATACCAATCGGGGTTTGACGCCGTCACAGAACCATGCCTACAATCAGAAGGCAGGAGGGTTTTTATGGTAGGTGAGACCGCGATCGATTACGGCACGCTTGAGCAGCTTGCTCGAACGTACCTTGCACAATTGAAGAAGCCGGGCATGCGCGAGGCAGCGCAGCCGGAAGTGCTCAAGTTCGTGCGATGGGCGGGCCCGGATAAGGATCTCTCGAAGATGCGGGCGCACGAAGTCTCGCAGTACGCCGAGAACTTCCCGCCAACAGTGTCAGATGCAGCAAAACGCGCTGATTTCGTCCGCGCGTTTCTCAAGTGGTCGAAAGAGCAGGGCGTAACGACGGAGAACCTGGGCACGCATCTGCGCGTGCGCAAAGCGTCGAAGTCCAGCGCGAACGCGCAGACGCTCGAAGAGCAGCCGATCTACCTGACGAAGGAAGGTCACGAGGCGCTCGAACTCGAGTGGGAAGAACTGAAGCAGCGCCGGCCGTTGATCCAGGCCGACCTGGCGCGGGCGATGGCCGACAAAGACTTCCGCGAAAACGCGCCACTCGACGCCGCCCGCAACGAACAGGCGCACCTCGAGGCCCGCATCCGCGAAATCGACGCGACGCTGCGTCGCGCGGTCGTCCTCGAGCACGGCGCGGAGCACCCGGGCGATATCTCGCAGATCGGCGACCTCGTGACGATCAAGGATCTGCGCACGGGGCAGGCGAAGAGCTACACGCTCGTCAACCCCGACGAGGTACGTTCAGGGCAGGGCAAGATCTCGATCGCATCGCCCGTCGGCAAGGCTGTTTATCAGCATCGTGCCGGGGAAGAGGTCGAGGTCGAAGCGCCGTCGGGCACGTTCCGCGTGCGCATCGAGGCGATTCAGCCGAGCTAGCGCGGGCCGCGTTTTTTCCTAGCGGTTCGGCACAACGTCAACCGTCGCTCCGCCCACCGATCACGGTGGGCGGTTTTTATTCGGCGGCCCTATTGTCCACATGCCGCTTCGAAGACGGCGATCTACGCCCCCCGGAACGTCGGCTGGCGCTTTTCGACGAAGGCTTTGGCGGCATCGCGGTGATCCGCGGTCTGGCCGGAAAGCTGCATGTTGAGCGCCTCCTGGTCGAGCGCCGTCGCGAAGTCGCAGTCTTCGCCGCGGCTCAGGTTCTCCTTCATTCGCGCGAAGGCGAGCGTCGGCCCGCTGGCGAGCTGCGCGGCGAGCGCCATCGTCTCCGCCTCGAGCGCCTCGTGGGCGACGACGCGGTTCACCATGCCGATCTTCAGCGCGTCGTCGGCGCTCAGCACCTCGCCGGTGAAGTACAGCTCGCGCGCCTTGCCGATGCCGACCAGCCGCTGCAGCAGGTACGAGCCGCCGAAGTCGCCGCTGAAGCCGACGTTGCGAAAGATCGTGCCGAGCTTCGCGTTCTCGGACGCGACACGGAGGTCGCAGGCGAGGGCGAGGCTGAGGCCGGCGCCGACGGCATGGCCGTTGACCATGGCGATCGTCGGTTTCGGCATCGTGTGGAGGACGAGGCTGGTGCGGCGTTGCGCATCACGCAGCCCCGCGAGGCCGCGCGCGAAGGCCGCGGCCGGCGACGATGCCTCGCCGCCGTTGCTGTTGTTACTCATCACGGCGTCGCGGCCCGCAGCCATGCCCTTGACGTCGCCGCCGGCGCAGAACGCGCGGCCGGCGCCGGTGAGGACGACGCAGCGCACGTTGCGGTCGTTGCTGACATCGTCGAGATACTGCGCGAGCATCGGCATCAGCGAGCCGCCCATGGCGTTCAGGCTCTCGGGTCGGTTCAGCGTGATCACCGCCACGCCGTTGTCGCGCTTGTCGATCAGTACGTCTTCGGACATGTCATTCCTCCAGACCAGTTTGTCGTTCGTAGTTTGTAGTTCTCAGTTTTGTCGTGTCTCAGGCGCTGTCGCGAGACACGTTTCGGCGGGCGAACCAACACCTAAACCGCCGCCTCCTTCGCTCGCTCCTGCTCGATCAGTTGGCGGCGCAGGATCTTGCCCGAGGGATTCTTCGGGATGGCGTCGACGATCTCGATGTGGCGGATCTTCTTGTACGGCGCCACCTTCCCTGCGACGAACGTGAGCACCTCATCGAGATCGAGCCCAGGCTCGCGGGGCACGACGAACGCTTTCGGCACCTCGCCGGCGTCGTCATCGGCCTTCGGGATGACGGCCGCATCGCGGACGCCCGGGTGCTCCATCAGCAGCGCCTCGAGTTCGGCCGGGGCGATCTGGTAACCCTTGAACTTGATCATCTCTTTCTTGCGATCGTGGATGCGGATGTAGCCGTCGGGATCGGCGGACACGATGTCGCCGGTGCGAAGCCAGCCATCGGGGGTCAGCGTCTCGGCGGTGGCGGCGGCGTTCGCCCAGTAGCCGAGCATCACCTGGGGCCCGAAGACGAGCAACTCGCCGACCTCGCCGGGCGGCAGTTCCTCCCCGGTTTCGAGACTGACGACCTTCTCGAGCGTGTCCGCCGCGGGCGGGCCGACGCTGCCGTCGCGTGGCGCATCGATCGGTATGACGTTGGTGATTGGGCTGGACTCCGTCATGCCGTAGCCCTGCATGACGATGCAGTTGAGCTTCGCCGCCGCCTGTCGCGCCACCTCCTGCGGCAGGGGCGCCGCGCCCGACATGATGAATCGCAGCGACGACAGATCGTACTCCGCGATGCGCGGCTGGTGGACGAGAGCGAGCAGCGCCGGCGGCACGACGTAGAGGTCGGTGACCTTGTGCTCCTGGATCAGGCTCATCGCAGCTTCGGGATCGAAGCGGGGGAGGATGATCTGCGTCGCGCCGACGACGAGGCCGCAGTTCAGCAGCACCATCATGCCGTAGATGTGAAAGAAGGGCAGGAAGTCGAGGACAACGGCCTCTTCCGTCGTCATCCGCATCACCATGGTCTGGCGAATGTTCGCCGTGAGGTTCTGGTGCGTAAGCATCACGCCCTTCGGCAGCCCTGTAGTGCCGCTGGAGTATGGGAGCACCGCGATGTCCTTCGCCGGGTCGATCGCGACGTGCGCCGGCGGGCCGCCGGCGTCCCGCGCCATGTCCCAGACCGACTCCAGCGGGATAATCTGTTGGAGTTGCGGGAGGTGCTCCTTCGTGCTCGCGACGAGGTCCGTCAGGGCAGCGGGCGTGAAGACGAGTTTGGCGCCGGAGTCATGCAGTTGGTGCTGCACCTCGCGCTCGCGATACAGCGGGTTGAGCGTCGTGACGGTTGCGCCGGCGATCAAGCCGCCGTGCAGGACGACCGCGTACTCGACCGAGTTCGGGGCGTAGAGGGCGATCATGTCGCCTTTGCGGATGCCGGCGTTCTGGAGCGCGCGCGCCATTCCGTTCGCGGCATCCCAGAACTGACGGTAGGTGTACGAGGCGCCGTCGGCTGTCATCAGCGCCGTCTTGTCGGGCAGGCGCTGCACCGTCTCGGCGATCATCTCCGGCACGCTCGTCAGCGGATATGGCTCGAGGCTCGGCCAAGGGCTCTTATAGACCATCGCTACCTCCTGTGTCAGGGAGTGTACGCCCGCGACGGGGCAGTTGGAAGTGGGACGCGGGAAGCGGGGCAGCGCTGGGTCGGTCGAGTTAAAGATAGGACACGAGAATAGGTTGTCAGGTCGCAGCGTGACGTTGTACGTTGCCGGGCTGACGAGCGAGCGGGATGACCGAAGGAATGACGATGGGACGCGAAGGCATCGAGCAATATCTGTACATGATGGATCAGGCATTCGATTCGCCGGTCGGGTGGCATTCGCTGATGAAGAATCTCGGCGCCGTGAAGGACGACGAGTGGGATTGGGTGCCGGAGGGCGGAACGCGGAGCATCGCCGATCTCGCCGAGCACTGCAGCGCGCGCTACATGTACGCGAATCACATGTTCGGCGACCGGACCATGCGGTGGGAAACCATCCCCGCGCCGCCCTCGCGCCCGGACCATGCCGGTGTGCTCGCGTGGCTGCGCGAGGGGTTTCGGCGCATGCGCGAAGGCGTTGCGGCGCTGACGGACGACGCGGAGCTTTCGCAGCAACGCGGCGCTCCGTGGGGCGACGAGCGGGAAACGCGGTGGCTGGTCAACATCATGATCCAGCACGACCTCTACCACGCAGGGGAGATAAACCATATCCGCGCGTTGCGGCAGGGGAATGACGCGTAGAGGACGGAGCGCGGAGGTCCGAGGCAGGCGTCGGAGGTCGGATTGCGGGCGGCTCTTCAGCTCGCGTTTTGATTGCGATGCGACGCGACAGGCATTCAGAGATGGTGGCAACGCGGCCGATACTTGCTGCATATGTTGGTGCGTCATGCTCGCGTTGTGCGGAGTCTGGTCCTACGATCGACAGTGTTCCTCGCGATCATCGAGGCGTCCTCGGGTACGGGTATCTTCGGGCACTCCCTAGCCATGCCGGCGTTCAACACGAGCGCAACGTCCTGCCCGCGATCGATCGCGTGCTCGGTGGTGGCGCGACGCCTGGGCAGCGCCTGCAGTCGTTGTTCTTCGCCGGCCACGCGACGTCGTTCGACGTCTTTTGGACCGTGGTCTATACGGCATGGTTTGTTGTGCCGTCGTTGCTGACACTGTACGTCGTCGTGTTCAAGTGGCATCTGATCGGGACGTATGCTCCCGTTCGCCTCAGCATCTACTTCCTGCCGTTGGTGGTGTATTTGTTGATGCCGACGGATCCCCCTTGGATGACGGTTCACGAGGTGCGGATCATGCCGTTGGTGACCGGGTTCGTGCCGAACGACGGCAATCCCTCCGCGGCCTTCCCCAGCATGCACGTGCTGACGCCGGCGACGCTCGCGCTGTGGCTGTGCTGGAAGCGTGTGAACGTTATGGCGGCGGTGTTCAGCGCCTACACAGTGCTCACGGTGTTCGCCGTTCTCTACCTCGGAGAGCACTATCTCGTCGACGTTCTGGCGAGCCTTTGCATCGCCGTGGCGATCGTATGGACCGCATCGCGGCCGGAGCCAAAGGTCGTTGCGATGCTGCGAACCCACGCGGCCTTCGGGCCGCAGCGGGCCGAAATCGACGCGGCGCCCGTCTTCGCCGTCGCGAACATGTCGACCGACTGAGCCGCGCTCCGTGTCGAGTGACGGGCCGGTCGAGGAGCCGCGCTTCGGATTCTGAGCTACAGCTACGCCATCTATCGCCGCACGACCTTGCGGCCGGTGGTCTCGAGGTGCTCGGACCAGGCGGTGGCGGCGGCCTCGAATTGCTGCTCGGCGGTGGTCAGCTGTTCGACCATCCACTCGGGTTCGTCGCTGGATTCGGCGCGGCGCTTGTCGAGCGCCTTGCGGGCGTCACGGATGGCGACCTGCGCCTCGCGGAATCGCGCGCCAAGCTCGATCGAGCGCTCGTCCTGCGGCACCGGCGTCTCGAAGACGCGCGGGCCACGATCGCGATCACGTCCCTGCGATGATGACGAACGATCGTTGCGCTGCGGCCGGTCGCCACCACGCTGCGGGCGATCGGTGCGCGGTGCGCGCTCGTTGCGCTGCGGGCGATCGCCAGCCGGCAATCGTTCGGTGCGCGGCTGCGTCGTGTCGGACGTCGGCGCACGATGCGTGCGACCGCCACTGCCGGGTCCCGGCGGCGGACCGCTGCGGCCTGCGCCCGGCGGCCCGGGGGGCGGCCCCGGCGTGCGTGTGCCTTCGCCGCCGCCGCCTCGTGAACCGCGGCGACTGTCCTGCCTCGGTGCGCGGGCAGCGTCGCCGTCGGCTGCCTGATCGCCGCCGCTTTCTGCCGCTGGCTCCTCTTGCTGGCTGGCGTCACGCTGGGGCGATCGATGCTGGCCGCCACGGCCACCGCGCCGTCGGCGCGGCCGCTTGCCGGATTGTTCACTCATGACGTCAGGGTATTCGGGGGCGGTCGTTCGAGCCAGTTTCGCCGTGCACTCGCAACCAACCACACGCGCAGACTGAGAACATGGAATTTGCGTCGGATAATCAGAACGAGGAATCGAAGACTGCACGGGCCGCACAGCGGCATGCCGCCTATCCTCGAGGCGCTATCATCCAGCTATGAAGCTGCGCGAGATCCCCACCCCGGCGCTTGTCGTCGATCTGCCGGCGATGGAGCGGAACATCGCGGCGATGGCGAACTATTTCGCGGACCGCGGTTGCAAGCTGCGGCCGCACTTCAAGGCGCACAAGACGCCGGCGATCGCGAAGCGGCAACTGGCGGCAGGCGCGTGTACTGGCCTGACGTGCGCGACCGTGGGCGAGGCGGAGGTGGTCGCGGGCGACGGGTTGTGCGACGAGATCTTGATCGCCAACGAGATCATCGGGCCAGGCAAGGCCGCTCGGGTCGCGAAGCTTGCCGGCGTCGCCACGATCATCGTCGCGATCGATTCCGACTATGGGCTTGATGACGTTGCCGCGGCCGCGCAGGCGACGGGCGCGAGCGTCGGCGTGCTGATCGACGTCGGCGTTGGGTTGCCGCGCTGCGGCATCGCGCCGGGCGAGCCGGCGCTGGCGCTGGCGAAGCGCGCCGACGCCACGTCCGGCATCGTGCTACGCGGCGTCATGGGGTACGAGGGCCACGTCGTCGGCATCGAGGATCGCGACGAGCGCGAAGCGAAGGCCGCGAAGGCAATGGATCGCCTGCTCTCGACGGCGCGGATGATTCGCGAGGCAGGGCTGCGCTGCGATATCGTCAGCGGCGGCGGCACGGGCACGTACGACATCACCGGCAGCATGGAGGGCATCACTGAGGTACAGGCGGGCTCGTACGTGTTGATGGACACCGCCTACGCGAAGCTCGACCTTCCGTTCGAGATGGCGTTCTCGATCCTCGGCACGGTACTCAGCCGGCCTCGTGCTGAGCAGTGCGCCACCGACTCCGGCCTCAAGGCCTGCGCCGTCGATCACGGCAACCCGTCGGTGAAGGGCATCGATGGCGCGAGCGTGCTCTTTCTCAGCGACGAGCATGCGACGATCGCGCTGCCGCCGGAAAGCACGCTCGGTGTCGGCGACTGCATCGAGCTCTGGCCCTCACACATCGACCCGACGATCAACCTCCACAACGTGCTCTACGCCGTCGAAGGCGACGAGGTCGTCGAGGTGTGGCCGATCGCCGCGCGGGGGTATCGGTAGGCGCGCAGCGGTGCGAATGGTTGTTTCACGACAATCAGCCGGAGACACGCGCTATAATCGCGGCCGATGGCTGTGGCGACGAGGGATGAGCGCGAGCGGGAGGCGAGCCTCCGGCTTCCGCGACTCGCGGTACTGTCGCATATCGCGCTCTTGCCGGCGGGGCTGATCGCAACGCTCGCTCTGCAGCTGATCACCGTCTCCCACTTCTTCTACTTCGACGACTATGTGCCGTTCGGCGAGATCGCGACGAACGGCGGCCGCACCTACGTCTGGAATCTGCTGACCGCAAGCGACCTGACGCCAAACTGGCGGCCGTTGCCGGGGTTGCTGTACCTCGGCTCGTACGAGTTCGCCGGGATGAATCCGCTGCCGGTACACATCATCACGCTCGCGCTGCACGTGGGCGCGGCGGCGCTCCTCTACTACGTGATCTGGCGCACGACCGGCCGGGCCTGGGCGGCGTGCGTCGCGGCGCTGGTCTTCGGGCTGAACCCTGCGTATGTGGGCGCGCTTTCGCAGGTGACGACGGCGACGCAGGAGATGGCCGGCTTCTTCCTCATCGCGACGCTCGCGGCCGTCCTCGAATGCGCGCTCGCGGCCGACCGGCGACGGTCGATGATCTGGCTCGGCGCCGCGTTCGTGCTCTGCCTGCTCGTAATCGGCTCGCACGAGGGAATGGCGATCATGTTCCCGGTGTTCGGGCTGGCGTTCTTGATGTTCGATCCGCGACCCGAGGGCCGCCTGCTGCGATCCGTGCTCCGCACCGCGCCGTTCGCGGTGGCGGGACTGGCGACCGCCGGCACGTTCGTCGCCTGCGGGTGCAACGAGGGCACGAGCGTCTGGGGTACCGCGAATGTGTGGAACCAGACGCTGATCTATGCCGGCCGGCTTGTGTACCCAATCGGGCTCGAGTCCCCGCAGTACGTGCAAACGGCGCACGTCGTCGGCGCCGCGGCGCTGGCCGCCGTCGCCCTTGCGGCCTGCATCTTCGGGCCGAAGGTCGCGCGCCTTGGCACGCTGTGGATAATCCTTGCGCTCATCCCGCACATCTTCATCCAGTACGCGACGGCGAGCCGGTACCTCTACATTCCCGCGATCGGGTTCGCACTGCTCGCCGGCGCTGTCGCCGTCATGCTCGCCGAGCCGCTCGCCAAGTTCAGCCCGCGGCTCGCGGTGGCCGCGCTCGCGCCGGTGTTCGCGCTGCTGCTCGGCTGGTACGCGTATCAAACAGTGCAGCAGGATCAGCCGTTTGCGGCCGCAACGGACGATTGGCAGCAATTTCATCGCGACGTGACCCGCGTCTTCCCGACAGTGCCGCCGCACACGCGGGTGATGATCATCGGCGGCCCATTCCAGCGCTACGACTATCAGATCTACATCCTGCCGGCCTTCGCGCAGACGACGTGGGGCTCCGATGTGACGCTCGAAGACCTTGAGCCAGGATCGCTCCCCGCCCAGCTTGCGCTCGTCTCGCAGAGTCCCTACCTCGCCGAATACCGCGACGGCACGCTAGTGCGCCTCCACGATGACAACGCTGGCCACTGAGTCGCGTCCGCGAGCCCGTGTCGAGGCGGATGGCGACCGCCGTGCGTTGTGGACGCGCTGGTGCTTGCCGATCGCACTGCTGGTGACGTTCGCCACGCAGGCACGCACGCTCTCCTTCTATTTCTACCAGGACGACTATGTGCCGTTCGCCGAGATCGCGACGCATGGCGCGCGCACGTACGTCAAGCACCTCGCGCTCGGCCAGGATCTAACGCCGAACTGGCGCGTCATCCCGGGCCTCATGTATCTCGCGCAGTACGAGATCTTCGGCATGACGCCGCTGCCGATGCACATCGCGATCCTCGCGCTGCATCTCGGCACCGTAGCGCTGCTGTATCGCGTGATCGTTCGCACGTCGGCGCACGTGCCGGCGGCGTTCGCGGCGGCGCTGCTGTTCGGCATCCATCCAACATACGCCGGTGCCTTGGGCCAGGTGGCAACCGTCCCGCACGTCGCCGCGGCGTTCTTTCTCGTTGCGACACTAAGCGCGATCGTCGAGTGCGCGCGCGCCAGGGAAGCGTCATCCTCGAACGCCTGGCTCGTCGCGGCGGTCGCGCTCTACCTGCTGGCGCTGATGTCGAACGAGTCGATGGCGATCATCTTCCCGGCGTTTGCTCTTGCATTCCTGCTGTTCGACGAGCCGCCGCGTGGCCGGCTGCTGCGCGCGGCGCTGCGCACGCTGCCGTTCGCGCTCATCGGGTTCGTCGCGGTGCTCGCCGTGCGCGCGTGCGACTGTACCGAAGCATCGACGGTGTACAGCCTCGATCACGCGCCGCGCGTCTTTATGATCTATGCCGGCAGGCTGTTGTACCCGATCGGGCTAGAGCCGCCGCAGTACATCGACCCGCCGCATCTGTATGCAGCATTCGTGCTGCTGGCGCTCGCTGCGGCGATGCTCGCGATCGGGCCACGCATCGGCCGCGTCGGCGCGGTCTGGATGGTGCTGGCAATCGTCCCCCACATCTTCGTCGAGACGCACACCGCCAATCGATTCACGTACCTCGCAACGCCTGGCTTCGTGATGGTTGTCGCGGGCTACGTCATCTTGCTGGAGCCGCTGCTGCGCCGCGTGCAGAGCCGATTGCCGGTCGTGCTCGCCGTCGCCGCGCTGGTGCTGGTGACGCCGTGGTTCGCCTGGCAGACGCATCTCCAGAACGAGCCGTGGCAGCGCGTGACGATGAACTGGCATCACCTGCACGATGACGCAGTCCGCCTGTATCCCCATGTGCCGCCAAATTCGCGCGTCGAGGTCGTCGGCGGGCCGCTGGTACATCCCCTCGACAATTTCTTCGTCCTGCCGGCGCTTGCCGCGACGATCTGGGGGCCAAGCGTCACGCTCCAGACCTTCGCGCCCGACGACCCGTACGTCGCGAAGCTCCGCACCAGTCCGAATCCGTATGTCGCCGAGTATCGTGATGGCGAGCTGGTGCCGCTCGAGCGGTGACCGCGTTGTTGGGGGTTCCCATCGAGAGAAGAGAACGATGCCCGTGCTGTGGCAGCGCGGCGTCGTCACGCGCGGATGCGAGGGGATGGAGTGTGGCGCACAGTGGTACGTGACTCAGCTGGCATCGGCTACTATCGTTAGATGAGCGCGCGGAGAACGCGCCGTCCTCAGCGGCGGAGGGGTAATCATGCGAAGTCTGGGCTTGCTCGTGCTGCGGATCGTGAGCGGCGGAATCCTGGTCGCGCACGGCTATACGAAGCTGTTCGGCGGGCCGGGGAAGTCCGCGCCCGAGACGTTGGAGAAGATGTTCGGGCCGAACTTTGAGCCAGCAGTCGAGCAAACGGGTCCGGAGGGATTCGGCGAAAAACTCGAGAGCATGGACGTGCCGGCGCCGAAGGCCGCAGCGTACATGTCGGGGTTCGCGGAGTTCGGCGGCGGCCTCGCGTTGCTGCTTGGCTTCAAGACACGCCTCGCCGCGCCCATCGTGATCGGCAACATGGCGACGGCGATTCAGAAGGTGCACTGGAAGAACGGGCTCTACGGCGAAGGCGGGTTCGAGTTTCCTCTCCTGCTTGCGGCGAGCGCGGCGACGCTGTTCCTCGCCGGGCCGGGAAACCTGTCGCTCGATGCCCTGACGTCTGGCCATGGCAAGAGCGACGACGACGAGAAGAACGACTGAGCAGGGCGTCGCCCGTCTCGTTGCTCGGGTGCGCCGGCGACGCCGACAGCTGATTCTCGGTCTGACATCCCGATTGCCACACGCTCGAGGTTGCACGACGCCCCGGCCGCGTTCTCCTTCCCAGTAGGTCGCGTGAGCTGCAAGCGGCGATCACGGTTGGGTCGGGACCGCCCTTTTCGGCGACCCCGCTGTCCGAGCGATAGCGGAGGCGATTCGCTAGAATCGGCCGCATGCTGGAATCGCACGCCGGGAGTGACGCATGGCATTGGTCGTCCAGAAGTATGGCGGGTCGTCGGTGGCGAGCGCCGAGAAAATCAAGCACGTCGCGTCGCGGATCAAGCGCCGCGCCGCCGACGGCGATCGCGTCGTCGCCGTCGTCTCGGCGATGGGTGACACGACCGACGAACTGATCGATCTCGCGCATCGCATCACGGACGCGCCGCACGCGCGCGAGATGGACGTCCTGCTCAGCACGGGCGAGACACAGACCAGCGCGCTCATGGTGATGGCTCTGCACGCGATCGGCGTCGAGGCGATCAGTCTATCGGGCGGGCAGGCAGGGATGCGCACCGACTCCGTCCATCGTAGCGCGCGCATCCTTGCGATCGATCCGAAGCGGCTGCGCGTCGAGGTCGATCGCGGGCGCGTCGTCATCGTCGCCGGCTTTCAGGGGCTAACCGAAGAGCTCGATATCGCGACGATTGGACGCGGCGGCTCCGACACGACGGCGGTGGCCTTTGCGGCTGCGCTCGAGGCGCGCTGCGAGATATACACCGACGTCGACGGCGTGTACACCGCTGACCCGCGGGTCGTGCCGGACGCGCGAAAGCTGCAGGACATCTCGTACGAAGAGATGCTCGAACTGGCGAGCAAGGGCGCGAAGGTGATGGCGCCGCGCGCGGTCGAGCTCGGGGCGGTCTACAACATCCCGATCCTCGTCGCGTCGAGTTTCAAAGACGAGCCCGGCACACTGATTCACGGAGGCGTCGATATGGAAGGCTTCAACCGGGTGCGCGGCATTGCTCACGATCTCGACGTCGCGAAGATCACGATTCGTCACGTGCCGGATCGCCCCGGCGTCGCGGCGGAGATCTTCGAGCCGCTCGCTGAGGCGCATCTGTCTGTCGACACGATCGTGCAGAACGCGAGCGAAGAGCGGCAGACCGACATTACCTTCACGCTCGCGAGGATCGACCTCGCGCGAGCGCTGCCGCAGGTACGCGAGATCGCCAGCGCGATCGGGGCGAAGGAGGTCGTCGCGGACGAGCGGATGGGCAAGGTGAGTATCGTCGGCACGGGCATCCAGAGCGCGCCCGGGTACGCGGCGCGCATGTTCCGCACCCTCTCCGATGCGGGGATCAACATCGAGATCATTTCGACGAGCGAGATCCGGATCACCTGCATCATTCCGGAGGATCGCGTCGCCGACGCGGTGCGCGCGCTGCACACGGCGTTCGAACTCGAACGCGCGGCTTGAACGGAGCGCCGCTGCCGGTGCCCGAGGTATCCCGCAGATCCGTGACATCGCTTCCCTGAGGACGACAACATCGCCCGTTGCGAATGCAACGGGCGATGCTACGTTTTTGCGCGTGAGCGATGCCAGGGCTAGCGAATGCGGCTCCGCATCCGCAGGGCCACCATCATGCTGGCTAGCGTCACGGTCAGGGCTGCGACGAGCAGGATGACGTCGTCGGTGCGGCCGTCCGGGTGCTGGCTGCCGTAGCCCGTGTCGGGCAAGCGGCGGGCGACCTGCACCGGCGGTGCGATCTGAGCGCCGAGCACCTGGTTGGACACCGTGTTGGTCGCCGTCGGTGCGACCGCCGTCGCTGATGCGGCCGGCGTGCTTGTGCGAGGCGTCGATGTCCGGGTTGCGGTCTGCGTGCGCGTCGGGACGGCCGTATTCGTCACGGTGTTCGTCGGCGTGTTGGTGGCGGTGTTTGTCGGCGTGTTGGTGGCGGTGTTCGCCGGCGTGTTGGTGGCGGTGTTTGTCGGCGTGTTGGTGGCCGTGTTCGTCGGCGTGTTGGTGGCGGTGTTCGTTGGCGTGTTCGTCGACGTCGGGACAGAGGTCGGCGTGTTTGTCGGAGTGTTGGTTGCGGTGTTGGTCGGCGTGTTCGTGTTCGTCGGCACCGAAGTGCTTGTCGTGGTGACCGTGTGCGTGGCTGCGGCCGTGCTCGTGCCAGTGACGGTGCGCGTCGTCGTTACGACGCTCGTCCCGGTGGGCACGCTCGTCACTGTGCGCGTGGGCACGCTCGTCACTGTGTGCGTGGGCACGGTCGTGGGCGTGTTCGTTGCAGTGTTGGTCGCTGTGTTCGTCGGCGTGTTAGTCGCCGTGTTGGCTGGCGTGTTCGTCGCGGTATTGGTGGCAGTGTTCGTCGGGGTGTTCGTGGCAGTGTTCGTGGGCGTGCTTGTCGCGGTCGACGTCTGTGTTGCGGTCGCGGTGGACGTCGGCGACGGCGCGGCGAGAGCGCTCGGCTGGATGCTGCGATCCTGGTTCTTGTTGCCGCCGGCGTCGAGTTGCTGCGTGCGCATGTGCCAAGGCGCGCCGCTGATCAAGCTTGCGCCGTCGGCGGCGCCGCCGGCGGCGAGGTTCCAGTAGGCCGACTGGGCGAGGTGTCCGCCCCACGTGAAGAGGACGCCCGAACCGGTCGACGTGAAGTTGACGACGAAGTCACCGGTGCTGTTTCCGCTCGCCGAGCCGGAGTGCACAGGCCCGGTGATGCTGGTCACTGTCGCGCCGAATGCGGTCAGGTTGCGCCCGACGCCGGAGAAGGTCTCCGCACCCGACACGGGCAGCGAGTCGACGATCGTGGCGTCGGACGGGAATGTGAATGTCGTCGCGGCCGGCAGGCTGGGGCACATCGAGGAAACGCCACCGCCGCCGCTCGCACACAGCGCGACAGTCTCGGTCGCGTTGTACGTCGCGAGAAAGTCGTAGGCCTTGCTTCCGCCGGCCGTAAAGTCGTAGTTGATGTGAATCGAGTGCGTGCCTGCGCTCAGCCCCTCAAGCGCGAGGCGGAATGGCACGACTTTGCCTTCAGCGTACGCAGAGTTGTTTCCGTTCAGGTTGCCGTTCTGCCAGTCGCAGGGCGTCGATTGATTTGCGCACTGGTCGAGATTGACGTTCATGCCCGCGGCACTGGCGTCGCGTGTCCCGCCTCCGCCGCCAGCGATTGGTCCGGCGATCGCAGCGAGTGTGACGCCGGCGGCGATGGCGATGCTCATTGCGAGCGTGATCTTCGAAGTGCCCTTCTCTCGTATCTGCCTGCGACTGGTGCGATGTTGCACGTATGGACTCCTTACTGTGCGGTGTTCCGGGGCGCATGCCCGTTTGGGTGCTGTCCGTCAAGTAAATGAACGTGGCAATCCCACGGGCGTATCAGGCGCGTCGGCGACAAAACCGCGTACGGCGCGATTGGGCGCGAGAGGAATCTTGACAACTATCGGAAGCGCCGGACCTGCGGAAAAGCCGAGTAGCCTCGGGCCCGCGCAGAAAGAGGCCCGCGTTGCCACTCGGGGCATCAGAAACATGTATTTCGCGCCAATGCTGGGGCGAGATGCCGCGGGGCCCGGATGGAACAGGGGTCCGAGCGCTACGGGCTGATGCCACGCTCCGCGAGCAGCGCCGAGAAGGCGTCTTCGTCGAGCAGCGGCGTGCCGAGCTTCTGCGCCTTCGCCAGCTTCGAACCGGCTTCGGCGCCGACGACGAGGTAGTCGGTCTTCTTGGTGACGGCGCTCGCGGCGCTGCCGCCGTAGCGCTTGATCAGCGACTCGGCGACGTCGCGCGAAAAGCGCTCGAGGCGGCCCGTGACGACGAACGTCAGGCCGCTCAGCGGCCCCTCGCGTGCGCCGCCCGACTCCTCGCGGAGATTCACTCCGGCGGCGCGCAGCTTCTCGACGACCGCCCTGTTCTCCTCGAGCGAGAAAAACTCGCGGACGCTCAGGGCGATGATCGGGCCGACACCGCCAATCTCGCTGATCTGCTCGGCCGGCGCCTCCATGATCGCGTCCATGCTTCCGAAGTGGTTTGCCAGCACGGTCGCCACCTCGCCGCCGACGTGCCGGATGCCGAGCGCGACGAGCACGCGCGCGAGCGGCCGGTCCTTGCTCGCCTCGACGGATGCGAGCAGGTGGTCGACGCTCTTCGAGCCCATGCGTTCGATCTGGAGGAGATCGTCGCGCCGCTCATGCAGGCGGTAGAGGTCGCCGCCATCCTGTACGAAGCCGCGCTCCATGAGGAGGTATGCCAACTGCTCGCCGATGCCATCGATGTCCATCGCGCCTCGGCCGACGAAGTGCTCGAGGAGGCGGAAGCGCTGCGCCGGGCAGTCGCGGTTCGGGCAGTAGTATGCGGCCATGCCTTCGCCGCGCACGATGGGCGTGCCGCACTGCGGGCAGACGGCGGGCATCGAGAACACCTTCGCCTTCCGCGGCCGCTTGCTGAGCACCGGCCCGACGACCTGCGGGATGACGTCGCCAGCTCGTTGGACGATCACGATATCGCCCTCGCGGATGTCCTTGCGGCGTATGTCGTCTTCGTTGTGGAGCGTCGCCAGCTTCACGGTCGCGCCGGCGATCTTCACGGGATCGAGCACGGCGTAAGGATTGATTGCGCCGGTACGGCCGACGTTCACGTCGATCCGTAGGAGCTTCGTCGTCGCCTGCGTTGCCGGGAACTTGTAGGCGACCGCCCAGCGCGGCTCCCGCCCGACGGCGCCCATTTGCCGCTGCAGGCCGAGGTCGTCGACCTTGATCACGATGCCGTCGATCTCGTAATCGAGCGAATCACGCTTTTCGACCCAGCTCTCGCAGAACGCCGCGACCTCGTCGATCGAGGTGAAGCGCTGAATGTTTGGATTGACTCGGAAGCCTTGATCACGCATCCACTCGAGCACTCCCCAGTGTGTCGGCGGTGCGCTGCCGCTCTCCTGCCAGCCGAGCTGATAGAGGAAGGCGTCGAGCGGGCGGCTTGCAGTGATCTTGGGATCGAGCTGTCGGACGGAACCGGCGGCGGAGTTGCGCGGGCTCGCGAACAGCGCGAGACCGGCCTCCCCGCGCTCGAAGTTCAGCTTCTCGAAGCCGCTCTTCGTCATGTAGATCTCGCCGCGCACCTCGAATCGTGGCGGCGCCTCCTTCGTCAGTCGCTTCGGGATCGAGCGGATGGTGCGGACGTTCTGGGTGATGTTCTCGCCGCGCGTGCCATCGCCCCGGGTGGCGGCGGTGGTCAGCTGGCCGGCCTCGTACACGAGGGCGCAGGCGAGACCGTCGATCTTCGGCTCGCAGACCATCGCGAACCCTTCGCGTTCGATGATGTTCGACGCGCGTCGATGCCACGCGCGCAGGTCGTCGGCGCTGAAGGCGTTCGCGAGCGAGAGCAGCGGTACGGGGTGTTGAACGATGCCGAACGTCTCGGCCGGCGCGCCACCGACGCGCTGCGTCGGCGAATCCGGCGTGATCAGCTCCGGGTGTTGCGATTCGAGATCGCGCAGCTCCCGCATCAATGCGTCGAACTCCGCGTCGGGGATCTCCGGCTGATCGAGCACGAAGTAGCGGTGTTCGTGGTATGCGATCAGCGAGCGCAGCTCTTCGACGCGAAGCTTCGCCTGCTGAAACGCGCGCGTATCCGTGTCGGTTCGCGACATGGTTCGATTATAGTCTGGCGCTTTTCGTTCGGAGTCGGAGGACGGAGGTCGGAGGTCGCAGGCCGAACACACAAGCTCGAGCTGCGAGGCGACGACGCACAGCTAATGACTGTCCTCACATCCCCCAGCCCCCTACAGCGAGTCTCCCGTCCCACCGCACCTTCCGAACACTGCCTCGCCTCTCACCCCCCACTTCCAACCAACCACCCGGCCCCTACGCGCCTTACGCCAAATGAGGGAACTCCCCTACGGTTTATGGGGGGAAACCCTTATAGGCAGCGTGGGCGGCAGCACTGATAATCGGCCTCGTTCAGGAGGAGATGGACGTGCCAGAAACGATGACGACAGATACGCAGGCCACCCAGACGCTGCCGGTCGAAACACCGACAGCCGAGAGCCGCATCGCCGATGCACCGCGAGGTACGGAGCCGACGATCGCCGCGTGCATCCACCATTGGGTGCTTGCCTGTCCGGAGGACGATGTGATCCGCGGCCGCTGCAAGCACTGCGGCGAACAACGCGAGTATCCGGCGAGCGTAGAAGGCGCCAGCCGCCAGGGCGCGTTCGAAGAAGCGGCGGCGATCGGAAAGACTGCGGCGCTGCTGCCGGATCTCGGAGGAGGTGTCGCGTTTTTGCAGAACGACGAGCGACCGTATTAGTGTAGGAAACCCGTAAGGGATTACCCTTACGGCGGGCATGACGCCCGAACGGCGATGAACGCGCGAGGATCCGCCCAGCGGAGCCGGCGCCCGAGCAAATCAAGGAGGAACAGCTCATGACCAATGGAATGGCCCCCCGCCAGCACGCAAGCCGCATCAAGGTCCTCATCGTTGACGACCACGCCGTCTTGCGGCAGGCGCTACGCATGCTGCTCGAGAATCAGAGTGAAGTCGAAGTCGTCGGTGATGCGAGCAACGGCCGCGAGGCGCTCGAGTCGTGCGAGAAGCTGCACCCCGATGTTGTGCTGATGGACATGGTAATGCCGGGGTTGAACGGCCTCGAGGCGACGCGTCAGATCCGCCGGCGCGTGCCGAAGGCAAAGATTCTCATCCTGACCGGCTACATGGAAGACGAGCAGATCCTCGCCGCCCTGCGTGCCGGCGCCAGCGGGTACGTCGTCAAGAAGTCCGACGTGCAGGAGTTGCTGCTGGGCATCCAGTCGGTGCACCGCGGCAACACGTACTTCAGTTCGGCGATTAGCGACGGCGACGCCGTGCAGGACTACCTGTGGCAGGCGAAGAAGCCGGAATCGAAAACGGGCTACGACCTGCTGACCAGCCGCGAGCGTGAGGTACTGCAGCTGATCGCCGAGGGGTACTCGAACCAGCGCATCGCGACGGAGCTGTTCATCAGTGTGAAGACGGTGGAGGCTCACAAGGCGCACATCATGTCGAAGCTGCACGCGCAGAACCGCACCGACCTGATCCGGTATGCCATCCGCAAGGGCATCGTCGGCCTCGACAGCGGCCCCGATCTCGGCGAGAGCGGCTCGCAGGCAGTCGGTTAGATGGCGAACGCACACACATCCCGAGAACAGCGAACGAACATGAACGACCTGCGCACGACGATCGAGGCGATCACGCACGCGAAGCCGGAGCACTTGCGCGATGGCTACCTGAACCGCCTCCGCCGCTTGCTCCGACTGCGTCGGGATCACGTGGAGGAGCTGAACGAACAGGGACTGCGGCTGCTGGATCGTTCGATCTTCGCCGCCTACGTCGACTGCATCGACATCAACCAGGGGGACGCGGCGCGGGCGGTGCTCAAGGACGTGCGCCTCACGCTCTCGCTCTCCCGTGCCGGGAAGCGCTGACAACCGTACAATCGCACGGCGCACGACGAACCTCACCAAGAGCCCGACGAGCCCACCGGAGCTGCATTAGGACGATGCAGCTCCGGTGGGCTCTGTATGTGCTCGTGCGCACCGCGCCCACGCGTGTTCGGTGCTATCGTGCCATCCGCACGCAGCCGACCGCACACCGATGGTGACGGTTTCTGCTAGTGGAATGCTTCCTGCGCATCGTTAGTTGCGACGCTGGGATGGCCCTATGTCGTTCACAGGTCGAGGTTGTCACGCGGGAGTGCAGACGGGGCAGCGCCTCTGCCGGGGCCTCGGGAGTGTCCCTCTGAACAGTCTCTCATTTCATAGTCTGTACCCGGGTACGCGCGAGCGGACACGGCGAATGAGGCGACAAGTCGGGGATGCCCAACGATGCATTCTCGTCACGACACTAAGAAGCGTTAGTGCCACACCGCTAGCTCCTGATCCGGCACGCCGATGTCGCGCACGGAGAAATGCATCGAACTCGCGATGCTGAGCGTACGGATGAACGTAGCGCGACGACGAACTGTGTATTAGGCAAGGAGTACCAGCGCATTGGGCACCGAACCGCTGATTCTCGCGGTTGATACCGATCCGGCGCTGCTGCGCGTCATCCAGCTCGAGCTGGCGACGCAGGGGTTTCGCACTGCCAGCGCGATGGCCGCCCGCGACGTGCTCAAGCTCGTTGACGAACTCGCGCCGGATCTCATCTTGCTACTCGACATCGCGACCCAGGACCTGACCGACAAGCAGATGTTGACGCTGCTCAAGGAACACGCCGACATCCCGGTCATCATGGCGACCACGACGAAGAGCGATGCGGAGATGCTGCATGCGTTCGCGCTTGGGGTCGATGATTATCTCAGCAAGCCGTTCAGCCTCGACCAACTTTCGGCGCGCATCCGCTCAGTGCTCCGCCGGCGCGTCGAGCCCGCAGCGCAGTCGAACGTCATTCAAGTCGGCGAAGTCGAGGTCGATCTCGATCGTCGTGTGGTGCGGAAGCGCGGCGAGATCGTG
>JBBSDV010000025.1:0-22195 GCA_038240335.1 Dehalococcoidia bacterium | reverse complement strand
CGCTGAGGTTGAGTGACATAGTAATTCAACACCCTCATTTGTCAACCGAACGCAGCGCTCGCTCGAAGCCCTCGTTCCCGTATGTATCGGCGGCGTGGCGGGTGCTCGCTTGCTATGAAGCTGCCGTCTGGGGCGACACGACGGCATCCGCAGGCACCTCGCGCTGCTGGAGGAGCCAGAGGCGGAAATAGCGGCCACGGAGCGCTAGCAGCTCGTCGTGCGTGCCCTGCTCCACGATCTCCCCGTGATGCATGACGATGATCCGGTCCGCGCCCTTCACGGTCGCGAGACGGTGAGCGATGATGATGCTCGTCCGGCGGGCGGTCAGGCGCTCGAGGCTGTCCTGGATCAGCGCCTCCGTCTCGGAATCGATGTTCGCCGTTGCTTCGTCGAGGACAAGCATGACCTCGGGATCGAAGGCGACGGAGCGGGCAAACGCGAGCAGCTGCTTCTGGCCGGTGCTGAGATTCGCGCCGCGCTCGACGAGCTTGTGCTGGTAGCCGTCGGGCAGCTCGTTGATGAAGCGATCGGCGCCGACGAGCCGCGCGGCCTGTCGCACCTGGTCCGGGCCGATCGTCTCGTCGCGTAGGCGGATGTTCTCCTCGATCGTGCCGGTGAAGATAAAGGGATCTTGCAGGACGAGACCAATATGACGGCGGACCTGCTGCTGCTTCGCTTTCGAGATGTCGATGCCGTCGAGCAGGATGCGGCCGTGCTGGATGTCGTAGAAGCGCAGCAGCAGGTTGATCAAGCTCGTCTTGCCGGCGCCGGTGGCGCCGACGAAGGCGATGCGCTCGCCCGGCTTGATGCGGAAGCTGACATCCTTCAGCACCCACGTGTCCGGCGTATAGGCGAACGACACATGCTCGAACTCGACCGCGCCCTCGACCTTATCGGGGAGCGCCAGCGCGTTTTCGTCGTCTTGCACTCCCTGCGGCTCATCGAGCAGGGCGAAGATGCGTTCGAGAGCCGCCGTTGCGGATTGCAGGATGTTGAACCGATCGGCGATCTCGCGCACGGGGTTGTAGTACATCGATACGAGTTGCAGAAATGCGACGAGGCGGCCGATCGAGAGCGTCTCGTTGAGCACGAACCGGCCGCCGATGACGATGACGATGCCCGTCGTGAGGGCGCTGACCATCGCGACGACGGGCTCGAACAGCGCGTAAGCCTGTACGACCTCCATGTTCGCGCCGAGCAGGCTTCCGTTGTACTCGCGGAACTCGGCGTTGTCGCGGCGCTGCCGGCCGAAGAGTTGGACGAGCATCATGCCGCCGATGTGTTCGGCCGTGAACGCGTTCATTCGCGCGACGTGGAAGCGCTGCTTCCGAAACGAATTGCGCATGACAATGGCGAACCAGCGCATGATGACAGCCAGCACCGGCATAACGGCGAGCGTGATCAGCGCGAGCTTCCAGTCGAGCCACAACAACACCGCCGCGACGCCGACGATCATAAAGACGTCGGCGATGATCGTGATTGCGCCGGCGGTGAGGAGCTCGTTGAGGGCGGCGATGTCGTTCGTCAGCCGCGTGACGAGCCGGCCGACGGGGTTGGCATCATAGAAGGCGATCGACATGCGCTGCAGGTGGCGGAACAACTGCAGCCGCAGGTCGTTCATCACCTTCTGCGCGACGACCACCATCTGGAGCGCCTGGATGTAGCGGAAGATAAAGATGAAGGCGAGGACGAGCAGGTAGGCGCCAATGATCCAGCCGAGGCCGTCGGTCTTGCCCTTCGAGATGTCGCGATCGATCGCTTGCTGGATCAGCAGCGGCTGAACGAGCGCGAGTCCGGTCGTGACGAGCAGCAGGCCGATGGCGAGGACGACGCGCCAGGCGTACGGCCGCATGTAGGGCATGAGGCGGCCGACGAGGCGGGAGTCGTAGGCCTTGCCGATGGTGTCGACTTCTTCGTTGTAGCCGTGCATTGTCACGCCTACACGTGCTCCGGAGCGTTCTCGGTCGCAGGTTCGTCTTCGATCAGTTGCTGTTCGAGGCGCTGGCGGCGGTCGAGCTGGGCGTAGGCGCCGTCGCGGGCGACGAGCTCGTCGTGCGTGCCGCGCTCGACGATGCGGCCGTCCTCGAGGACGACGATCTGGTCCGCCCACTGCACGGCGGAGATGCGATGGGCGATGATCACGGCCGTACGGCCGGCGATGTAGTCGCGGACGCCGGCGAGGATGCGCTCCTCGGTATAGGCATCGACGTGCGAGAGGGCATCATCGAGGATCAGGATCGGCGCCTCGCGGGCGAGTGCGCGGGCGATCGCAGCGCGCTGCTTCTGGCCGCCGGAGAGGGAGACGCCGCGCTCGCCGACCATCGTCTCCATGCCAAGCGGCATCTGCGGAAGGTCGTTGCCGAGTTGCGACAGCTCGACCGCGTGCTCGACCTGTGCTTCGTCGACGTCGCCGCCCCAGGCGATGTTTTCCTGCAGCGACGCGGAGAACAGGAACGACTCCTGCGGCACGAATGCAACCGCGCGGTGCAGCTGGGCGAGCGGGATGTCGCGCACGTCGTGGCCATCGAGAGCGACGCGTCCGGACTTCACGTCGTACAGGCGGGCGATGAGGTTGACCAGCGTCGTCTTGCCGGAACCCGTCGGACCGACGATCGCGAGCGTCGATCCGGCCGGAACGTCGATCGTGACGTCGTGCAGCACCGGACGGTTGAAGTAGCCGAAGCTAACGCGCTCGAAGTCGATCGTGCCGCGAATGTCAGGGAGCGACTGCACGTTCGGCGCGTCGGCGATGAGCGGCCGGCGCGATAGCACCTCTTCGACCCGCTGCATAGACGCCGCGGCCTGCTGATAGAGGTTCAGCGTCCAGCCGAGATTGACCATCGGGGCAGCGAGGAGGATGACGTAGCTATTGAACTGGACGAACTGTCCGAGCGTGATCGTGCCGGCCTTCACATCGAGCGCGCCGAGGTAAATGACAATGACAGTACTGATGCCGACGAGCACTGTCAGGAGCGGCCAGAGCGCCATCGAGAGCCGCGCCCAGGCGATGTTGGCGTGCTCGAATGCCTGCGTTTCGCGCTCGAAGGCAAGGGCTTCGTGTTCCTCCTGCACGTAGGCTTTGACGACGCGGGCGCCGGCAAAGTTCTCCTGCACGAACGTCGTGAGGCCGCCGAATTGCGTCTGCACAGCGAGAAACCGCTTCTCGATCACCCGCCCCGCCCAGACGAAGAGCAGGGTGATGAACGGCAAGGGCAGCGTGGCGAGCAGCGCCAACTTCACGTCGATCGTGAGCATGATGATGAGACCGGCGATGAAGAGCAGTACGGAACGAAAGAGATCCATCAAGCCGGGGCCGAGCATCTCGCGCACGGTCGTCACGTCGTTCGAGACGCGCGCCATCAGGTCGCCGGTCTGGTTGTCCTGAAAAAACTTTTGGTCGAGCGACTGGATATGTGCATACACATCGTTCCGCAAGTCGTATTCCATTTGTCTCGATGATCCGCTGACAAAGATGCGGGTGACGAAGCGCAGGCCGCTATCGATTGCCTGGATGCCGAGCGTGAGGCCAGCGAAGAACAGCAGTTTCTGGGTCGTCACACCGCTGCGGAGGCTGTCGATGGCGCGGCCGAGGACGTAGGGCGCCATGATGCTCGCCGCGGAGGCAGCGGCGAGCGCGAGCAGTCCGATGGACATCCGCAGCTTGTAGCGCAGGATGTACGGCCAGAGGCGGGAATGGAAGATCACGGAATGCCTTTGACAAGTGAGATTAGCTGCATTTTAGATGACACACAGATGCTGCGGTAGAGTACAATCGTGAGGCGACAGACGAAGCATGAATCGTGAGGATCACTTCACCTATCTCTTGACACAGGGCTGAGATTCGACGATTGTAATGCCACTCGCGAGTTGGAGAAGAGGCTTCTTTTGAAGGGAGACACGAGCCATGGCCGGTAGTTACTGGGACAAGGTGACGGCACAACGCATATCCCGGCGGCGGATGTTGCAATCGACCGGCATGGCGGGCGTGGCTGCGGGAGCAGTCGCACTCGTGGGCTGCGGCGGCGGCAGCGACAACAAGACCAACACGCCCACGAGCGGTGGCTCGAGCCCAGGCGCAGGGTCACCCACGAAGGCTGCGGCGGGGACGCCGAAGAGTGGTGGGCGGTACCAGGTCGCGAGCACGGCCGACTTCGACACCTTCGACCCGTACATCGGCATCGCGGCGTCGGTCGGTTACTTCCCCCGGCTGTACAACGTGCTGGTCAACTACTCCGCGCTCGACTCGAAGTTCCGCTTCAACGACCTCTCGACGGCGTACGAGCAGCCGGATGAGACGACGTACATCTTCCATGTCCGACCCGGCGTAAAGGTCGGGCCGAACCAGCTCGGTGTTCCCGAACGCGCGCTCGACGCGAGCGACGTTGTCGAGAGCTACAAGCGCATCGTCTCGCTGCCGCAATCGAATGCCTATGGATTCATCGGCAAGTGGATGGCAAGCCAGGAAGCTTCGGCGGATGGGCAGACGTACACGTTCAAGACGCCGAAGCCATATGGCTACTTCAGCAACCGCATCGGCAGCGGTATCAACACGATCGTGCCGAAGGAAGCGCTCAGCGACGCGAACATCAGCAAGCTTAAGCAGAACGCCGCCGGCGCGGGCGCGTTCATTCTCAAGAGCTACACAGAGGGCCAAGGCGCGTCGCTCGACAAGAACCCGAACTACTACCGCAAGGACGACAAGAACGGAAACGCGCAAGTACCGTATATAGACGGCATGGACGTGAAGATCATCACGGACCGCTCGGCACTGCGAATCGCGTTCCAGTCGGGGCAACTCGACACATACACGGCATCCAACGTCGACGAGTCGAAGCAGCTGCAGCAGGGTTCCAATTATGCGGTCGTAAAGGATCCGGTGAACACGTTCATCTCTGTAACGATGAACCCGACTAAGGATCCGTGGAAGGACGACCGCATCCGGATGGCGGCGAACTACGCAATGAACCGCCAGGAGTACATCGACAAGGTGTACAAGGGCGAGGCGCAGGAGAACGGCATCGTCCACTGGCCGATGGGCGACATCGCGTTGCAGCCGGATGAACTGAAGCAGTACCAGTCGTACGACCCGGCGAAGGCGAAGGCGCTGATCAAGGCCGCGACGGGCCAGGATCGCGTCAAGATCAAGGTGATGTGGCCGGCGGACTCCGCAATCGAGGAGCACAACCTGATCCTGCCGATCTGGCAGTCGCAAATGAACGACGCCGGGTTTGACGTCGAACCGGATGCACAGCCGTTCGCGACATGGCTCGACAACTACACGAACCTCAACTACGACGCGAGTCTCTCGCTAAACCAGGTGTACGAGTACGCCGAGTTCGACATGGACTTTCAGCACTCGGAAGGCCCGGCGCGCAACAACATTTACGCAACAGGTGTCGGCAAGCTCTACCCGGAGATCGACGCGGCGATCGACGACACGAAGACCAAGACCAAGCACGAGGACTTCGTAAAAGCGATGCACGACCTGCAGAAGTTGATCTACTCGAAGGGCCCGACGTTCCTGCCGATCGTCAGCCCGTACTCGTTCACGCTGTACCAGCCGCGCATCAAGAACATCCCGCAGGGCCTCGGCGCCAGCGGTCTCTTCGTCAACGATTGGTACATCGACGAGGCGTAGCGTATGCAGACGTTCATCCTTCGCCGGCTGCTCAGCGGCTTCGCGATCCTCGTGGTGCTGTCCGTGGCAGTGTTCGCACTGCTGCGGATCGTACCCGGGGATCCGGCGATCCGTATCTGTCAACTCAACTGCCGCGCGGAGCAGCTCGATGCGATCCACGAGCAACTCGGGCTGAACAAGCCCTACTTCCCGATCTCGGTGGACCTCAAGAGTCCGAAGTTCGTGACGTTCAACAAGGACAGTCAGTACGGGTCGTACGCGAAGGGCGTCGTCACGTTCGACCTCGGCACCTCGAACGTCGACCACAAGCCGGTGTTCCCAACACTGCGCAAGCGATTGCCCGTGACGCTCGAGCTGATGATCTTGACGCTGATCTTTACGATCATCGTCGGCATTCCCTTCGGCGTAGTCTCAGCGATCTATCGAAATTCGATACCGGACTATTTCGTCCGGATCACGGCGATCTTCGGACTCGCCGTGCCGGTGTTCTGGGTGGCGACGCTGGTGCTGATCATTCCGAACGAACTGTGGAGCTATGCACCACCGCTGGGCCGATATGTGCGGCTCACGGATGATCCGTGGCTCAACTTCAAGCAGATGGCGCCGCCGTCAGCCGTGCTCGCGCTGGGGTCGGCGGCGGGCATCATGCGGCTGATGCGGTCGTCGCTGCTCGAAGTGCTGCGCCAGGACTACATGCGTACGGCACGCGCCAAGGGCCTGCGCGAGCGTTCGGTGATCATCAGTCACGGTCTTAAGAATTCGCTCATTCCGGTGATCACGGTGCTCGGTCTGCAGATCGCCGGACTGCTCGGCGGCGCGTTGATCATCGAGGAGATTTTTACGCTGCCCGGGCTCGGCGACTACACATTCAAGGCGCTGGCGAACAAGGATTTTGACGTCGTGCAATCGATGACGCTCTACGCCGGCGCGACGGTCGTCGTTGTCAACCTAATCGTTGATATAAGTTACGCTTGGCTCGACCCGCGCATTCGGTATTCATAATCGCGAGGAACGACCTTGTCCGGTGAAATTGCTGTAGGCCCACCCCTGATCGTAGGTGACGACGCGCTTTCATTGCAGGCGCCGACGATGCGTCAGCGTCTCGGCAAGCTCGGGACACTGGCAAGGCAGAACCCGCTGGGCGTCCTCGGACTGCTCATCATCATCCTTTTCACGCTGGCCGCGATTTTCGCGCCGTGGATCGCACCATTTACGCCAAATCACCTCTCGCGCGAGACAGACGCCTCGATCTCGTCGGCGCATCTCTTTGGCACCGAACGCGTAGGCCGCGACATCTTCAGCCGCGTCGTCTACGGCAGCCGCATCTCGCTCTCGGTGGCGCTGATTTCAGTCGTCGGCGGGGCGTCGATCGGCACTCTCCTCGGCATCCTTTCGGGATATGCCGGCGGCGCATTCGATTCATTGATCCAGCGCGCTGTGGACACGGCGATCGCGTTCCCGCCACTGCTGCTGCTGCTGATCATCACGCTGGCGCTCGGGCCGTCGTTCCGGACGATTGTCTTCGCGCTGATGCTCGCGGTGATCCCCGGCGTCACGCGCATCGTGCGCGGCGCCGTGCTGTCGGAGAAGAACAACCAGTACGTCGAGGCAGCGCGCGCCGGCGGGGCGTGGATGCCGCGCATCCTGTTGCGGCACATCCTGCCGAACGTGGTCGCGCTGGCGATCATCGTGATGACGACCCTGCTCGGCGGCATCATCCTGGCCGAAGCGGCGCTCTCGTTCCTCGGCCTCGGCATTCCGAATGCCGCCTCCTGGGGGCGTGACGTCAGTGATGCGCGGAACAACTTCCCGTACCACCTCGAGTCGGCGATCTTTCCGGGCGCGGCGATCACGCTCACAGTGCTCGGATTCAATCTGCTGGGTGACTCGATCCGCGACATCGCGGATCCGCGGTTGCGCGGCAGCCGCTAGCCACCGGCGCCGAATGCTTCGTAGGGCTTGTCCGACTGGGCTGGCGGGTCGCCGTGTGGTCTGCTTGAGCGTTTAGGCATCCGCCACTCTACAGATCCTGGCCACGTCATGGCACGCTGGGAGCAATGAACCACCTTTTATTGCCTGCGTTACTGGTCTCAGTTCTCGCGGACGCGATCTGGACTTTGTTCTGGGTGGCAGTAAGCGTGTGGTTCGTTGCGACCTGCGAGCGGGCAAGTGGTGGCTGTGAGGGCACTCCACTGGTAGCTTTCGCCTTCATATGGTTTTGGCCGCAGCTTCTTGCTGGGCCACTCATTCTGGGCCTCGTAGTGATGCTCATCCTCGACCGCCTGCCCGCCTCGAAATCAAACTGACCACTACCGAAACGCCGTCGCTTCGCGCGCACCCCGGGAACATTGTGTGAGCTTTCACGTGAGCAGGCACGCAGAGGCGCTGCGCTCTCTGCACTCCCGCGCGTCTCGCCGATGAAGCAACTCTTAAGTCTCGGTCGCAGGTGATCGTCAATTCGAGAACTGCGGATCATCCTTGACCGCCGACGGAGTGTGCCGTAGCGTTGCGACAGCGCCGAATGCTGAGGAGCGATACGTTGCCCGATGAGCCGGTCTCCCGTTACTACTGGTCGCAGCGCCTCAAGCTGCACTACGTCGTATGGGGCGACGAGGCGAATCCGCCGCTGCTGCTGATCCACGGGAACCGCGATCACGCGCGCACGTGGGATCAGGTGGCAGTGCGCCTCAAGGACGAGTACTGCGTCTACGCCGTCGACCTGCGCGGCCACGGCGATAGCCAATGGTCCGTCGGCAGCCAATACAGCCTGCCCGAATTCGTGCTTGACGTTGCGATGCTCGGCCGCGAGCTCGACCGCAATCCGCTGACGGTCGTCGGCCACTCGCTCGGCGGGGCAGTAGCGCTCGAATATACCGGCATCTACCCGCAGTTCGTACGGAAGGTCGTCGCAGTCGAGGGTCTCGGTCCGCGGGTTGGCGAGCCGACGCCGGCGTCGTCGCGGATGCGTGCGTGGATCGGGCAGATGCAGGAGTTCGATGAGCGAAAGCCGCGGCGCTACACAAACATCGAAGACGCCGTGCAGCGCATGCGCGAAGAAAACCCGCACCTGGCGGCCGAGATGGCGCTGCACCTGACGATCCACGGCATGCGAAAGAATGACGATGGCACGTCGAGCTGGAAGTTCGACAATTACGTGCGGCTACGGTCGCCGTACGAGTTCAACATCGCCGAGGCGCGCGAGATCTGGAACCAGATCTGCTGCCCGACGCTGCTCGTCCGGGGATCGGAGAGCTGGGCGTCCGACCCGGTGGCGGACGGCAAGGCATCGGCGTTTCATCACTACAAGAGCGTGCTCGTGAAAGATGCTGGGCACTGGGTGCACCACGACCAGCTCGAGGTGTTCATGACAGTGCTTTGGGACTTCCTGCGGAGCGAGCCTTAGTCGCCGAGAAGCGAGAGCGCGCTCATCAACGAGCGGCCGTAGAGCTTCGAGCCGAGGCCGTCCTCGAGCGCGACGATGAAGATCGATGCGTCGTCTGTCGGCTCAGACGCCACCTTGCGCTCGATCGGCGCGTCGGGCCACTCTTGCCGCACGTGAATGTGGCCGCTCTCCGAATGGAGCTCGAGCACGAACTGGACGTCCGGCGTCTCGATCCGGACGCCGCTGATAGCGGTATCAGTCTCGGCGCCGTGGCTAATGCGCAGCGTCACAGGGCGGCTCGATTCGTAGAGTGTCGCCTCGATGCTCGCATCGGTCGCGCGGCGATCCGCGAGCGACAGGCCGAGCGCCGAGACCATCCAGCCGGCGAGCAATAGCGCATCGGCGCGCGATCGATCCGCCCCCGCCGTGATCTCGATCGTGCGGACGCGCCGCACCTGGCGCAAGCCCTCGTCGCCATCGAAGAACTGGGCAACGAGACTGCGCCACGCGTCGAGCCGGTACCAGGCGAGGTCGCAGAGCTCGATGTCGCGGGACTCGCGCGTCGAGAGGACGGCGCGCATGGCGGCGCTCGTGTCCGCCGCTTCGCCGGTGTCGATGAAGATGCGATCCGACGCCTCGATCAGGTCGGTGACAAGATGCGACGAAAGGAGCGGCTCGCCGATCACCCACGTCGCTACCGGCAACTCCGGCACGAGGAGAGCAAGCACCGCGGAGCCGAGCGCATGCTCGTCTTTGAGGCCGCCGCGCAGGGTGACTTCCTCGGAGCACAGATGACGGCTGCCGCCACCCGCGCGCCAGCAATGCGCCGAGATCGAGGCTTCGAGAGAGGGCTGGCCCGCATAGACGGCGGCGAGGACGCCTCGGCACGGCTGCCGCTGCGGTAACACCTCCATCACGGCCTCGAAGCGGCCCACCGACGCCTCGTCACAGCCGAGCGCGACGAAGTTCACCGTGCGAAGGCGTACCGAGGAGTCGCCGGGAGACTCGGAGGACGTCTCGGCCCAGATCTTGTCGAACTCATGCTCGATTGCCGAAGGTTCGACGGCGCTGGGATGCTCGGCGATGCGCTCGATCGGGCTCTCTACATCCGATGCCATTCGCGTCCGTCCCGTTCAATGAGATGCTTCGCCGCTTCCGGCCCCCAACTGCCCGCATCATAAAACTGCATCGGGGAATCGCCGCCCGCCCACGAGTCGATCACCGGCGTCAGCAACTCCCACGCCGCCTCGACGCCGTCCCAGCGCGTGAACAGCGTCGAGTCGCCGAGCATCGCATCGAGCAGCAGGCGCTCGTACGCCTCCGGCGGATCGACGCCGAATGAGTTACCGTAGCGGAAGTCCATGTTCACGGGTCGCACGTCGGAGCGCGTGCCGGGTACCTTCGCGCCGAAGCGCAGGGAGATACCCTCATCCGGCTGGATGCGAAGAACAAGCAGGTTCGGCGTCGGATTGTCGCCGCCCATCTGCCGGAAGAGCTGCAGCGGCGCACGGTTGAAGGTAATCGCCACCTCCGTCGCGCGCTTTGGCAGGCGCTTGCCGACGCGCAGGTAGAAGGGCACGCCGGACCAGCGCCAGTTCTCGATCTCGAGCTTCATGGCGGCGTACGTGTCGGTGTTGGAGTCAGGCGCGACGCCCTCCTCCTCGCGATAACCGGGCACGTCCTTACCGAAGATCGCTCCGGCGCGATATTGCGCGCGCACCGTGTCGCGCGTGATGTCGTCGATCGGCCTGATGGCATGGAAGACCTTGGCCTTCTCGTCGCGGACGGCGTCGCCCTGGAACGACGCGACGGGCTCCATCGCGACGAGCGCGAGCACCTGCATGAGGTGGTTCTGCACCATGTCGCGGAGAGCGCCGGACTCCTCGTAGTAGCCGCCGCGGCCCTCGACTCCGACGGTCTCGGCGACCGAGACCTGCACGTTATCGACGTAGCGCCGGTTCCAGATCGGCTCGAAGATGCCGTTGCTGAACCGGAACACCATGATGTTCTGCACCGTCTCTTTGCCGAGATAGTGGTCGATACGGTAGATCTGTCGCTCGCGGAAGACCGTGCCGAGTTCCTGGTCGAGGGCGCGGGCCGATGCCAGATCGCGGCCGAACGGCTTCTCGACGACGAGCCTCGCCCAGCCGTCCGCCGGCCGGGCGAGGCCGGCTGCGCCGAGGTGTTCGGCGATCGGGGCGTAGGCCGTCGGCGGCGTCGCGAGATAGAAGAGGCGATTGCCGCCCGCGCCGTGCGCGGCGTCCTGCTTGCCGAGGCGGTCGGCGAGGCGGGTATAGGCCTCGGCGTCGTCGAAGTTGCCGGGCACGTAATGGAGCTCGCGCGCGAAGCTCTCCCAGAGCGATTCATCGATCGGCTCGCGCGAGTACTTCGTGACACCTTCCTTCATCGCGGCGCGGAACTGCTCATCGCTCCAGTCGCGGCGGGCATAACCGACGATCGAGAAGCCACCGGGCAGCGAGCGCTCGCGCGCGAGGTTGTAGAGCGCCGGCATAAGCTTGCGCGCGGTGAGATCGCCGGTGGCGCCGAAGACGACGACGGCGCATGCGTCGGGCGTGCGCTGCAGCCGCATGCCGGCGCGTAGCGGGTTCTCAATCGGGGCGGTTGTCATCGTAGTCATGGTCGCTACTCCACAGACTTCACAGCGTGGCCGCCGAACTCGTTGCGCAGAGCGGCCTGCACCTTCGCGCTGAACGACGACGTCTGGCGCGAGGAGAAGCGACGCATCAGCGAGAGCGTGATAATCGGCAGCGGCACATCCTGATCGAGGGCCTCGAGGACCGTCCAGCGGCCCTCGCCGGAATCCTGCACGTAGCCCTCGATTGTCTCGAGGCGCGGGTCGCGCTCGAACGCGCGCTCGGCGAGCATCAGCAGCCAGGAGCGAACGACGGAGCCCTGGTTCCAGAGCGCCGACACCTGGTGCAGATCAATGTCGAAATTCGAGCCGGCGAGCAGCTCGAAGCCCTCGCCGTAGGCAGCCATCATGCCGTACTCGATGCCGTTGTGGACCATCTTTACGAAGTGACCGGCGCCGACCGGGCCGACGTGCGCATAGCCGTCGACGGGCGCCAGCGTCTTGAGCACGGGCTCGATGTGGGCGACGGCCGCCTCCGCGCCACCAACCATCAGGCAGAAGCCTTCCTTGAGGCCCCAGATGCCGCCGCTCGTGCCAGCGTCGACGAAGTCGATGCCGAGCGCCGCGAGTTGCTCGCCACGGCGTATCGAATCGTGGTAGTTTGAGTTGCCGCCGTCGATCACCACGTCGCCCTTCGTGAGCAGCGGCGCCAGCTGATCGATCGTCGACTGCACCGGCGCGCCCGACGGCACCATCATCCAGATCGCCCGTTTCGGAGGCAGCTTCTCGGCCATTTCAGCGAGCGTGGCAGTACCCACAGCACCGGCGGTCTCCGCGCGGGCGATGGCGTCGGCGCTGAGGTCCGTGACGACGACGCGATGGCCACCCTCGAGCAAGCGCTGTGCCATGTTGGCGCCCATGCGGCCGAGGCCGACCATGCCGATATCCATGCTTATTTCTCCCCTGCGTGTTGCGCCGTGGCGGCGCGAATGGCGTCTCGCAGCATCGTCAGTCCGTGCTCGATGTCAGCGCCGAGGTGCACGCGCAGCACCGGCCGTCCGTGCGCCGCGATCGACTGAAAGTCGCCGATGCCCTGCGCGGCCTTGAGTTGCCCGAAGGTGAATGGCTTTCCGGGGATGGCGATGTCATCCCGTTCGGCCGCTGTCACTTGCACGAATGCGCCCGTCGGCGGACCGCCCTTATGAAGCTGCCCTGTCGAGTGGAGGAAGCGCGGACCGTAGCCGAGCGTCGTCGCGACACGGTGCGCGTCTCGTACGTGAGCCCGCATGTCGGCGAAGGCGGCATCGCTCTCCTTCGTCGGCTGCACGTACGCGGTTATGGCGAGGTAGTCGCGCGGACGAAGCTGGGCGACGAGATTCCGCACCGCGGCTTCGACATCGGCCGCGACGATGCTCTTCCCGTCACGCTCAGAGATGGCGATCGGTGCTGCCGCATCATCGACAGTGGTTATGTCTAGTTTGCCGGTCTTGCCGAACTCGGTGAGCACGCGGTCCGTGTTGTCCTTCGACTCCTGGACGTTCGGCTGGTCGAACGGATCGATGTCGAGGACGTGGCCGACGACGGCGACGGCGAACTCCCAGCGAACGAACTCGCGGCCGAGGTCATAGGCGTCGGCAAGCTCGATGGTGACGACCGGCGCCCCACTCCCGCTGAGCGCGGCGATCGCCGCGTCGTTCGCGGCGTTGTCGTCGCTCGCGAGCCGCAGTTGTACGAAGACGCGATCGTCGCGGTACGGCGAGGGATCACCGAGCGGTTCGTCGGCGACTGGCAAGATGCCCTTGCCGAGCTTGCCGGTGCTCTCCGCGATCAGCTGCTCGACCCAGAGACCGAACGCCGCGACGCCCTCTGAGACGACGAAGGTGCACTTGTCGCGACCGGCGAGTGCGAGCTCGCCGAGTGCCGCGCCGAGGCGCAGCGCATCGCTGTTTGGCGCATGCGCATCGGTTTCGGCGGCGATACCGCGATCGAGCAGTTTCTCGATGTCAACGCCGGCGACGGCGGCCGGGACGAGACCGAAGTACGACAGTGCGGAATATCGGCCGCCAATGTCGCTGGGGTTCGTGAAGACGTGGCGGAAGCTCTGCTCATTCGCGAGCGCTTCGAGTGGCGTGCCGGCATCGGTGATAGCGACAAAGTTCCCGCCGGCGCGCCCGGGCTTCGCGGCCTCGACGAGGCTGTGAAAGTAGGCGAAGAGCGACAGCGCCTCCAGCGTCGTGCCGGACTTCGAAGAGACGAAACAGAGCGTCTTCGCGGGATCGATCTGCTGCGTGACCGCGGCAATCGTCGCCGGGTTGGTCGTATCGAGAACGTGAAGGCGCACCTGCGCCCCGGAGCTGCTCTGCGCCACGATGCTCTGCCGGAGCACTTCCGGCGCGAGCGAGCTGCCACCCATGCCGAGCAAAACGGCATCGACGATGCCGTCAGCGCGCACCTTCTCGGCGAAGGCGTTGATCTCGCCGGCGTGCGCGCGCATCGTGCTCGCAACGTCGAGCCAACCTAAGCGCGATGCGACCGAGGCCCGGCGCGCGTCGTCGCCGCCCCAGAACGAGGCGTCGCGGGCCCAGATCCGGTTCGCGGCGTTGGCCTCGACGAGCGACGCGATGCGCTTCTTGACCGGCTCTTCGTATTGGCCGAGGGCGAACTTCATGCGGCGCTGGCCTTCGCCTTGATCTGATCCGCCTTGCGCATCGTGATCTCGTTGATCTCGGCGAATGATTTGGAGAAGGACTCGACTCCGTCCTTCTGCAGCTTCGCCGTGATCTCATCGATCGAGACGCCGGCGCTCTGGAGGTCAGCGAGCACACGCTTCGCTTCGCCGACGTTCTCATCGATCGTCCGCCGAACGACGCCGTGGTCGCGGAACGCGTCGATCGTCGCCGGCGGCATTGTGTTCACCGTATCGGGGCCGATCAGTTCCGAGATGTAGAGGGTGTCGCTGTACGCCTTGTTCTTCGTGCCGGTGCTGGCCCAGAGCGGCCGCTGCAGGCGGGCGCCCTTCGTCTGCAGCTTCTTGAAGCGCTCCGCCTCGAAGGTGGCGACGAATCGCTCATACGCCACTTTTGCGTTGGCGACGGCCACCTTGCCGAGAAGACCCTGTAGCGTCGTCTTGTCGGTATCGGTCTTGACGTCGGCGATCTTCGCCTCGATGAGCTTGTCAGCGGCGGTGTCTACGCGGCTGACAAAGAAGCTGGCGACGGAGTTGACGTTGCGGATGTCATCGCCGCTCTCCACGCGACGCTCGAGGCCGCGGATGTAGGCCTCCATCACGCGCTCGTAGAACCCGAGCGCGAAGATGAGGGTGATGTTGATGTTGACGCCGGCGGCGATGCACTCTTCGATTGCCGGGATGCCCTCATCGGTCGCCGGGATCTTGACCATCAGGTTCGGGCGATCGATCGCCTTCCACCAGCGCTTCGCTTCGTCGATCGTCTCCTTGGTGCGAAACGCGTTGCCCGGTGACACCTCGATGCTCACGAAACCATCGCCGCCGCTCGCGGCATCGTAGACGGGGCGAAGAATGTCGGCAGCGTGGCGGATGTCGTCGATCGCGATCTGCTCGAACATGTCGGCCGGCGCGACGCCTTTGCGCACGAGCTCCGCGATCTGCTCGTCGTAGTCGTCGCCGGCGCCGATCGCCTGGGCGAAGATCGTCGGATTGGCGGTGACGCCGCGGATGCCCTGTTCGTCGACGTAGCGCTTGAGGCCGCCATCGAGCAGCATGTTGCGCCGAATGAAGTCGAGCCACGGCGATTGGCCCTGCTTCTCGTACAGTTCGACCATCGTGTTAGCCATTTGCCGTCTCCTTCTCACGATCGTCGCTGAAACGCGCTTCGATCGCATTCACCTTGTTCAACCGCCGAATGTGACGCTCTTCCCCCGAGAACTCCGCGGCGAGGTACGCCCGCACGAGCTCCGCTGCCAGTTCGGCGCCGATGATGCGCGCGCCGAGTGTCAGGACGTTCATGTCGTCGTGCTCGACTCCCTGGTGCGCCGAGTACGTGTCGTGACAGACGGCGGCGCGGATGCCGGGGATCTTGCAAGCGGCGACGGAAGCGCCGACGCCGCTGCCGCATATGAGGATGCCGCGATCGGCCTCGCCGCTGCGGACACTGAGACCCACCGCCTCGGCGAAGTCGGGGTAGTCGACGGCGGCCGTGCTGTTGGTTCCCTTGTCGATCGCGTCGTGACCGAGGCGGCGCACCTCTTCGATGATGTCGCGCTTCATCTCGAACCCGGCGTGATCGCTCCCGACGGCGATGCGCATTACGCCTTCACCCCGCTGAGCCGCTCGACGA
The DNA here is from genome assembly GCA_038240335.1 of Dehalococcoidia bacterium. Taxonomy (GTDB): domain Bacteria; phylum Chloroflexota; class Dehalococcoidia; order DSTF01; family JACRBR01; genus JBBSDV01. Next base: position 6,266 of record JBBSDV010000025.1, on the reverse strand, counting down.
CAGCGAGCATTTGCGCGGCCACGTTCTCGGGCGTAAAACCGAGGTGATCGAGCACCGTCTGCCCCTGTGCTGATGCGCCGAACCGGCCGTCGATGCCGATCATGGCCCCGTCGTCGCCGACCCAGCGCCGCCAGCCGAGCGTGACGCCGGCTTCGACCGAGACGCGCGGCTTCACCGACGGCGGCAGCACCTCGTCGCGGTAGGCGCGATCCTGCGCCTCGAACAGGCTCCAGCACGGCATGCTGACGACGCGCGCTCGCACGCCCTGCTTCAGCAGCTGCTTCTGGGCTGCGACGGCGACGCCGACCTCAGAGCCGGTCGCCATGATGATGGCGTCGGCGCGACCGCCGTCCGCTTCGCTGACGACGTATGCGCCGCGAAGCACGCCCTCGGCGCCGCCGTTCGCGGTGCCGGGGAGGTTCGGCACTGCCTGTCGCGAGAGCGCGAGCAGCGTCGGGCCGTGGTGTTCGATCGCGAACCGCCAGGCCATCGCCGTTTCGTTCGGATCGGCCGGGCGCATCACCGTCAGTTCGGGGATCGTCCGCAACGACATGACGTGCTCGATCGGCTGGTGTGTCGGGCCGTCCTCGCCGAGGCCGACGCTGTCGTGCGTGAAGACGAAGATCGACCGCAACTCGCTGAGCGCGGCGAGGCGAATGGCGGGCCGGTTGTAATCGGAGAAGACGAGGAACGTGCCGCCGTACGGGATGACGCCGCCGTGCGCGGCCATGCCGTTGAGCGCCGACCCCATCGCGTGCTCGCGGACGCCGAAGTAGATGTTGCGGCCACCGGGCTCGTCCGCAGAGGCGATGCCCTTGTCCTTGAGGTCGGTGTTGTTAGATTCGCTGAGATCCGCAGCGCCACCGATAAGCAGCGGCAGCACGCCGGCGATGGCATTCAGCACATTGCCGGACGCGGCACGCGTGGCGATCGCCTTGTCGTCGGGCGTCCACTTCGGCAATGAGTCCGTCCATCCAGCAGGCAGGCGCGCCGCCATCGCATCACGGAACTGCGCGGCGAGTTCGGGATGCGCCGCGGCGTAGGCGTCGAATCGTGACTGCCAGTCGTTCTGACGCTCGTCGCCGCGGTCACGTGCCTTGCGGAAATGCGCGAGCGCCTCCTCCGGTACGAAGAACTTCTTGTCTTCGGGCCAGCCGTAGGCACGCTTCGTCAGCGTCACTTCCTCTTCGCCAAGCGCGGACCCATGGGACTTCGAGCTGTCGTGCTTGTTCGGACTGCCGAAGCCGATGTGGGTGTGGGCGATGATCACGGATGGCCGATCGTCGGCCCGGGCGGCCTTGAGCGCCGCCTCGACGGCGGGCGCCTTCATGCCGTCGATGTCCTGGACGTGCCAGCCGTACGCCTCGAAGCGCTTGCCGACGTCCTCCGTGAACGCGAGGCTGGTTGGGCCGTCGAGCTGCACATGGTTCGAGTCGTAGAGGCAGATCAGCTTGCCGAGACGCTGGTGGCCGGCGAGCGACGCCGCTTCGTGCGAGATGCCTTCCTGCATATCGCCGTCGCTGGCGATCACGTAGACGCGGTGGTCGACGATCTCGTGACCGGGGCGATTGAAGGTCGCGGCGAGGAATCGCTCCACGAGCGCCAAGCCGACCGAGTTCGCGAAGCCCTGGCCGAGCGGGCCGGTCGTCACCTCTGTGCCGGGAAGGAGGCCGTACTCGGGGTGGCCGGCCGTCGGGCTCTCCCACTGGCGAAAGTGCTTGATGTCGTCCAGCGTAATCCCGGGGTAGCCGGTGAGGTACTGGAGACTGTAGAGCAGCATCGAAGCGTGGCCGGCGGAGAGGACGAAGCGGTCGCGATCCGGCCACTTCGGTTCAGCGGGATTGTGCTTCATCACGCGATCCCAGAGGACGTAGGCCATCACGGCGGCGCCCATCGGAGCGCCCGGGTGCCCCGAGTTCGCCTGCTGCACCGCGTCGATGGAGAGCGTGCGGATCGTGTTCACGCACAGTTCGTCGAGTTCGCTGAGGTCGGTGTCGATCATCCGTGGCTCACTTCAAGGCTCGTGCCGGCGGTCGCCGTCATGTCGTCTGCGCCGGAGCCAGAGGGTGCGACTCAAAGTGAGAAACCCGTCTCGCACATCCTGTGACTCGCCAGATTCGATTCATTATACCGGCCGCGGCGCGTAGTTCCGGTTCCGAAGGTGTAGTGTCGGAGGTACTGGTAGCGTTACGTCGTCGGCTGATGCGGATCGGCGAAGAGCGCTGGCGTTCCGCCGGTATGGAGGAAGACGACCGACTCGGCGTCGGCGAAGCGGCCGGCGCGAACCGCGGCGAGGAAGCCAGCCAGTCCTTTGCCCGTGTAGACCGGGTCGGCGAAGACGCCCTCGGTGCGGGCGAGCATCAGCGCTGCCGCGTCGCCGGCGGCCGATGCGATGCCATAACCCTCGCCGAGCATCGTGTCATCGATGTCGACGCTGTCGATTGCTAGCGGCGGCGCGTCGATCTCACGCGCGACCTCAGCGGCAATGCGGGACACGGTGTCGCGCAGTTCGCTCGCCGACTTCGCGACGGCGAATCCGAGAATCGCGATCGGCACGTCGAGCTTGCGGAAGCCGACGAGCATGCCGGCTTGTGTGCCGCCGGTCGCCGTCGCCAGCACAACGGCGGACGGCATCTCGCCGATCGCCTCGCATTGCCGCACGAGCTCGAGCGCGGCGAGCGCGTGACCTAGCGCGCCACGGGCGTCGGACCCGCCGACAGGGATGGTGTAAGCGCGGCGGCCAAGCGATGTGAACGTTCCCGCAAGGCTGCGTACCCACGTGTCGCGGAGCGCTCGGTCGTCGGAACCTGTCCAGTACAGCTTCGCGCCGACCATCTCGTCGAGCAGGAGATTGCCGGTCATGCGCGACGGTGGCTCGCCAGTGAGCACGATGTGGGCGCGCAGGCTGGCTCGCGCGCAGGCGGCGGCAGTGAGGCGGCAGTGGTTCGACTGCGGACGGCCGGCGGTAAAGACATCCGTCGCACCTTCCGCCAGCGCCTGGCCGATCGAGAACTCGAGGTTTCGGATCTTGTTGCCGCCCATGCCGAGTGACAGGAGGTCGTCGCGCTTGAGGTAGATGCGCGGCACCGCGACGCATCCCTCCTCTCGCAGCGCAACCTCGAGCCGCCACGCGCGTTCGAGCGGCGAGGGGAACGTAGCGAGCGGGAAGCGCGGGTGCGGCGGGACGAAGTTCTGATAGGATTCCGGCACGCGGAAATGGTACGAGAATGAGGGGTGTCGAACGATGGTGACGCGCGTCGCGAAGGCATCGCTCGTCGGTAACGCTGGCCAGAACGCGGCGATGGAGCGCGTCATCGCCGTCTCGGGCGACACCGTCGGCAGCGTAGGACTGTACTCGAGCATTGTGACGACGGCGCCGGGCGGCCGCACAGAAGTCCATCATCACGGTGAGTGCGAGACGAGCATCTACATCCTCCGCGGCCGCGCGCGGTTTTATTCCGGCGCTGCGCTCGCGGAGATCGTCGACGCCGATGAGGGCGATTTTGTGTACGTGCCGGCGCACGAGGTCCATGTCGAGGAGAACGCGAGCAGCACGGACGACCTCGTCGTGTTGCTGTCGCGAAACTGCTCCGGCTCCGTCGTGCATTACGTCGACCAGCCGCCATCGGCCGATTGAGGTCGACGCCGACGCTTCCCGAGTTGCCGCCGCTCGCCAATCTACTCGCCGAGCATGGGCTCAGTGATGCTCGCGAGCAGCGCTTCGAGCACAGTGGGTTTTCCGGCGCGCGCCTGACGCGACTCGTGCGTCACGACGGCGCTTCGTACGTGCTTAAGCGCATGTCGATCACCGACGACTGGATCATGCGCGCAACGGAGGACAACGCGTGCCGCGAGGCCGTGCTGGCGGCGAGCGCGCTCGATCTCGGATCGAACGTGAGGACGCCGGCGATCGGCGCCGCCTGTGACGGCGAGGTGTACGCCGTGCTGATGCATGACATTTCGGCGCACCTGCTCGCGCCAGGAATGATCGGTGACGCGCAGTGCCGAACCATCATATCGGGCATGGCGAGACTACATGCGACAGCGCCGCCGGACGCGGCCCTTCCGTACTGCGACGCCGGCAGACGGCTCACGCTGCTGACGCGCGACACCGCGCGCATCGCAGCGCGGTACGCCGCTCCCGTGGCGCGCGATCTTGTCACCGGGTGGGACCTCTTTGAGAAGCATGCATCGCCGCGCGCGGTCGAGATCATCGCGGCGCTGTCGCGTGATCCGGGGCCGCTGCTGCGGGCGCTCTCGCGGCTGCCAGCGGTGCTTCTGCATGGCGATCTCAAGCTCGACAACATCGGATTGGACGCGGACGAAACGCTGTGGCTGATCGACTGGTCGATGACGCTCGTTGCGCCGGCCGCGATCGAGCTCGGCTGGTTCATGGCGATTAACTCGCGGCGGCTGCCGATCTCACTCGACGAGGTGATGACCCGTTACGCCGATGCCGGACGCGTGGCGACGCAGGATCGCGCGCGGAACGATGCACTCACCGTGATGTGCGGGTTGCTCCTGCGTGGGTGGCGGAAGGCGCTCGATGCGGAGGAAGGGTGGCCGGAGGAACTGCGCTGGTGGTGCGAACGGGCGGAGGCTGCCGCATCGTTCCTCGAGAAGTAGCGGGACGCCCCGCGATTGATCATGTTTGGAGATCGCCCCGCGGTTCGGCTCGAACGCACGCTAGCCGAGCTGCGACTGAATCGCCTTCGAGATGAATTGCAGGAGAAACATCGCGACGAGCGGCGATAGGTCGAGGCCGCCCAGTCCGGGCATGACGCGGCGGATGGGCTCGAGAATCGGTTCCGTCACGGCGTTCAGCATCTGGATCAGCGGGTTACGCGGATCGAGATGAAACCAGCTCAGCAACGCTCGGATCAAGATCGCGACCGTGAAGAACGTGAACACGAGATAGACGAGCTGCGCCCCCGGACTCGTACCTGCGCGTTCGCCAAATGCCCCGAACCCCAATTATGCCCCCAGTTCTCGTGAGCGATTGTACGCGGCCTCGACGGCGTCGATGATCGCCGCCCGGACGCCGGCGCTTTCGAGCACGAACAGACCGGCTGCCGTCGTGCCCGCGGGCGAGGTGACTTCGTTGCGTAGTTGCGCCGGATGCTTGCCCGTCGCCTCGGCGTATTTCGACGCGCCGACGAATGTTTGCACCGCCAGCCGCTCGGCGACGTCGCGACGGAAGCCGACATGCACGCCGGCATCGATGAATGCCTCGAGCAGCATATAGACGAAGCCCGGACCGCTGCCGGAGAGCGCGGTCGCCATGTCGAGATACTTCTCGTCCTCGACGTAGACCTCGCGGCCGAGCGCGCCGAGGATGGAGCGCACGCGGTCGAGGGCGGCGCTGTCGGTCGCTTCGGTGGCGGTCCAGACACTCATGCCCTCGCCGATCGCGGCCGGCGTGTTAGGCATGACGCGGGCGACCGCGGCGTGTTCGAGCGCGTGCTCGATGCGGGCGATCGGGACGCCGGCCATGATTGAGACGACGGTCTGTACCGGCGAGAACGTGCCGCGCAGATCGCCGGCGACGGCCTCGAACTCCTGTGGCTTGATGGCGAAGACGACGACATCGGCGCCGGTGATGACATCGCCGGGAAGCGCGGCGGCCTTTACGCCGTGTTGGCTCTCGATGACGGCCCGGCGGCTGTCGCTGATCTCGGCGACGGCGACGTCTGCTGGCACAACGACGCCTTTCGCCAGCGTCGCAGTCAGGATGGCATCGCCCATGAATCCACAGCCGATGAGCGCGAGCTTCACGCTGATCCCTGCGGCGCCGCGATTGCGCGTTCGCCGAAGATGGCGCGGCCGACGCGGACGAACGTCGCGCCTTCGGAAATCGCCACCTCGAAATCGTCGGTCATGCCCATGGACAGCTCGCGGAGGCCGATAGCGTCGCGCAGCTGCCGTAGCGAGCGGAATACCGCCCGCGCATCCTCGGGATCGTCGACACGAGGCGCGACGGCCATCAGGCCGACGAGGTCGAGCCGTGGCAGGTGCGCGATTTGCGCCGCGAGGCCGGATGCCTCGACAGGCGTCACGCCCAACTTCGTTGCTTCGCCGGCGATATTCACCTCAATCAGCACGCGGATGCGCGCGCTGGCACGTTCGTTGATTGCCTCGGCGAGGCGGATAGAGTCGATGCTGTGGAGTATATCAAAGCGGCCCACGGCGGCCGAAACCTTGTTCCGTTGCAGGTGACCGACGAGGTGCCAGCGCGGTGTGACATCGGCGGCTCGCAATTCGTCGAT
>JBBSDV010000024.1:0-22218 GCA_038240335.1 Dehalococcoidia bacterium | reverse complement strand
TCGGAGAAACGCCGATCACTCCGGGCGGCCACATGATCCGCCGCTGCGGCACGGTGACGTGGACGCCGTGATCGGCGATGGATGCGTGGGCCGTCAGGTGATCGACGCAGGCCGACGGTCTCCGACGCACGCGATATCATCCCGCACAGAGGAGGTCGCATGAGCGATGTGCCGCGGACGCCCGAAGAGATCCGGCCGGAGCACCTGACCGTCGCCGCGCGGCGCTTGCTGCGGGATGATGCAGTGCGCGTGACGGCAGTGCGATTGGGGGCGTCGGAGCCGTTTGCGTATCCGAAGTTCGGCGACAAGCGGTTCGACATCATCGACTTCGATTACGAATCGGCATCGGGCAACGGCACGGCGCACATGATCCTGCGGCGGCGACCACCCCGCGATGCTGTATCGACGCTGATCGGCGATACGCAGCACCGCGAATTGCTGGCGTTCGAGACGGGGCTGCTCGACCAGATCCCCAATACGTTCCACCATCCGTACCTCGACGTGATCCGCGACGACGAGCACGGTCAGTACTGGGCGTTCCTCGAGGATGTCTCGGACGACATGAAGAACGTCGGCATTGTCGACGCGCTGCCGGACGAAACGATCCGCCTCGTCCTTTCGCACCTGGCGGCGTTTCATGCCCGGTTCTGGGAGCGTCACGACATCTTCGCGCAGCCGTGGCTGATGAGCCTGAACGCGCCGGTCGACTGCTGGTACAAGCTCGTTGTCGAGGTGATCGACGATGTGCCGGAGCCGAGCGAGGCCACACGGTACGTCCTGGGCGAGTGGCCCTGGGTGGCGGATGGCATTCGCAATCTGCTCAACTCGCTCGAGCCCGATACGCGCACGCTGATCGACCGCCTGTTTCGCCACCCGGAACGGTTGCTCGACGCGATCGAGGGGATGCCGCTGACCCTTTGTCACTACGACTTCGACAACCGCAACCTTGGCATGCGCTACGGCGACGGTCGGCCGCAGACAGTGGTCATCGACTGGGAGATCATCGGCTGGGGACTATCGTCGGCCGACGTCGGGCGCTTCCTCACTTACCAGAATCCATCGAACATGCCCGAGCTGCTCGAGTTCTACCTCGATGAGCTCGAGCGCCATCTCGGCGCGACGATCGATCGCGCGCAGTGGTACAAGGGGTTCGAGATCGTCGCGGTGGCGATCTGGCAGATCGTGGGCTTCCTGTTCGGCGCGATGGTCGCCGCGCCTGAAGCGCCGGTGCCGGACGACCAGCGCGAGGGCATGCGGCAGCGCGTGTACGCGGACATCGCCGGCGTCGAGCAGATGGCGCGCAAGTGGCTCTCCTAGCACGCCGGCGCCGATGATCTTCTTCGCGCCGCTCGGCGCGCTGCTCGTCGCCATCGTCCTGCTCGACGCGTTCGAAACGATGGTGTTGCCGCGCCGCATCGACCGCAGGCTGCGGTTCGCGCGCATCTTTTACCGGGTAATCTGGCTGCCGACTGCGGCGCTGGCACGCCGGCCATGGATGACAGGCGCGCGCGACAACGTGCTCGGCTTCTTCGGGCCGCTCTCGATTATTCTGCTGTTCGTATCGTGGGCAGCAGCGCTCATCCTCGGCTTCGGCGTGCTGCAGTGGTCGCTCGGCTCGCACCTGCTGACGGACGGCCACGCGACGAGCTTCGGCGGCGACGTCTACATGAGCGGCACGACGTTCTTCACGCTCGGCCTCGGCGACGTGCGGCCGGACTCCACCGCCGCGCGCGTGATCACGGTGATCGAAAGCGGCACCGGCTTCGGGTTCCTGGCGCTCGTGATCGGCTACCTGCCGGTGCTGTATCAGGCCTTCTCGCGGCGCGAGGTGAGCATCTCACTTCTCGATGCGCGCGCGGGGTCGCCGCCGAGCGCCGGCGAGATGCTGCGCCGGTACGGCGGGCACGAAGGCACGTCGTCGCTGGACGACCTCTTCCTGGAATGGGAGCGCCACGCCGCGGATCTGCTCGAAAGCCACCTCTCCTATCCGATCCTCGCGTACTTTCGTTCGCAACACGAGCGGCAATCGTGGCTGGCGGCGCTGACGGCGATTCTCGATACGAGCTCGCTGATCCTTGCGGCGAGCGACGGCAGCGAGCTGCGGCCGGCGAAGCTCGCCTTCGCGATGGTGCGGCACGCGTTGATCGATATGAGCCAGATCTTCGCGACGGAGTCACGACCGCTCGAAGAGCCGCGCCTGTCAGCGGAGGACATGGTGCGGATTAACTCACTGCTCGCCGCCTCCGGGCTGCCGGAGCTCGATGCGGAGGCGCAGCGGCGGCTCAATCTGCTGCGTGTCAGCTACGAGCCGCACGCGAACGCGCTCGCCGAATTCCTGTTATTCTCGCTGCCGCCGTGGCTGCCGCCGCCGGATCAGCTCGATGATTGGCAGAGCGCCGCGGAAGAGTAGGGGGCGGGGGAGTTTGTGGTTTGTCGTTCGTCGTTTGTAGTTCTTATTCCCGGCGTCGCGGTCAGCGGATGCCGGTGTCGTACGTGACGACGACGGATGTAACGGCGCCGGCGACGACGAGGACGTCCTGCTGCGAGCCGCGCGGGAGCATAACGGCTGACTCGCCGATCAGCACGTAGGCGCCGGCTGGCACATCGAATCGAAAGCGCCCGTCGGCGGTCGAGCGGGTCTCGGCGATCGTGTCGCCGCCGCGGTGCAGCGTCAGCCGCGCCTCGTAGGGGCGATCCGGGCAGGGGCTATCGATGCGCTGCACCGGGCACGTCGGGCCGAGCGTGACGATACCGGCGATGCCGGTGGCACCGCTCGCATCGGCGGTCGGCGTGTCGGCCGGAACGGACGGCGGCACCGTCGCCGATGGGTAGAAGGGTGTCGGCGTCTGTATCGACGGCGTGATGTCGTCGATGCCGATCGTGGTCGCACCAGGGCCGACGCTGCCGGCGATCGCCGTTCCGGCGAGGCCCCCGGGCATTGTGGCTGGGGTGGCGGTCGCGCGCATGCTGGCGCTCGTCATCGGACGCGCCGCGCTCGTCCTGCTCGCGCACGCGGTAGGGGAAACGCACCCGGCGCCGGCGGCGGCCGTCGACGTCTTCGAGGCGGCGTTGTAGCCGTCGCCGCAAGCGGCAAACAGCAGCGCGAGGATGAGCGTCGCGGCAAGCGGCATTCGTGGGTGCGTCTCGAGCACTAGCTGTAGCGCTCCTCCGTCCACGGATCGCCGTGAATGTGGTACCCGTACATCTCCCAAAAGCCCGGCTTGTCGTCGGTCATGAAGACGAGACCGCGCACCCATTTCGCGCTCTTCCAGAAGTACAGCTTCGGCACGATGAGGCGCAGCGGCGCGCCGTGCTCCTTCGCCAGCGGCTGCCTGTTGTGCTGATGCGCGAACAGCACGTCGTCATCCATCAGCTCCGCCAGCGAGACGTTCGTCGTGTAGCCGCCGTAGCTGTGCACCATCACGTATGACGCTTCCGGCTTCACATTCAGCTTCGCGAGCACATCGCTGAACTTCACACCCGTCCAGGCGTTGTCGAATTTGCTCCAGTGCGTCACGCAGTGGATGTCCGACGTGAGCGTCGTCTGCGGCAGCCCCATGAACTCGTCCCAGCTGAAGCTGACCTCATCCTCAACAAGCCCGGCGACGGAGAACTTCCACGTTGCCAGATCGACGTTCGGAATGCCGCCGTAGTGCAGCACCGGCCAGCCATCCGTCAGCTTTTGGCCAGGCGGCAAGCGTTCGCCGTACCTCGCGCGATCTTCCTTGCCCCGTTTGTTGAAAAGATCGAGTGCCATGGACCATCCTCTTGAACCGATTCGACCGTGATTTCAAGATAGCACGATCGACCCGCCGCAACGGCGCGTACAGAGGTAGTCATCGCGGGCGCGGAAACGTTTCAGGGAGTCGTCACGCAGATGAGATTTGGCTTCTTCTTGAGCTCGACGTCGTTCGTGGGGCACTTCTGATCCACGGGGACGTCGCCTTCAAGCGCCGCGTACACCTTCGCGGTCTGACCGTCCGATGAGTACCAGTACCCGTTCTTGACGGGATCGCCAAACGGGTCGAGCGGCAGGACATTGCCCGCGATCACGTCTTTCAGCTTGCAGCCGACGTCGAGGTTCTGGAACGCGCAGAGCGTCTGCACGTTGCCCCCGGTAGTCACATACGAACCGTCACGCGCACGGATCTTGTTCGCCGCGTCGATCAGAACGAGCACATCGGCGCGCCGCCGCGCATCGCGCTCGGCCGGATTGCCCTTCGGTATCGTGCCGCCGCCACCGATTGGCACCGTGGGCCGCGGCCTGGGTGTCGCCTGGAAGCCAATGGGTGTCGCTGTCGGCGCTACGTACGCCTGCCGCACCGGCGTCCCGATGGTGCCGATCGGCGGCGCCGGCTTCGCCTCGCCGCCCTTCGTCGCGTCGAACCAGACGACCGCCAGCAGCGCGATCACGACGAGGGCGATCGGCCCGATAGCGGTCCACTTCAACGTTCGGCGCGCTCGCATCGCCATCCTCCACGCGGATCGCGTGCACTATAGCAATCCGGAGTCTGGAGGCCGTCCTCCCCGCCTGCGCGCCACGTAGTGCGTCCAAAGTGCCATGAGTCACCAATACCCATGCGACGCATAGGATCGATTCGCGTCGGCGGGCGAGCCGGGCCGGATTGCCGTCGCCGAGGCGACTTTCGGCGCGCTCGAGGTGATGCGTGATCCCCTTCTCTTTCAAAACTGCACGCGGGTACGCGAAACGGACACGGCGAACAGCCGGCCAAGCGCGGCAGAACCATTGTGTGGTTCAGGGCCGCGCCTCACCCGAAGGATGCCGGACACATTCATACGAATGCTACGCTGCCCCCGATGTCATCACAGACCGCGACCCCGCCGATCGAGCCGATGCTCGCGAAGCTCGCCGACGAGATCCCGCACGGCGATCAGTGGCGCTTCGAGCCGAAGTGGGATGGCTTCCGCGCCCTCGTCTTCTTCGACGGCACAGAGGCCTACCTGCAGAGCCGCGATCTAAAGCCGCTCGCCCGCTACTTCCCCGAGCTGGCGCAGTCGCTCGCCGCCGCGCTGCCGCATCCGATGGTGCTCGACGGCGAGGTGGTGATCATTGGCGAACACGGACTCGACTTCGATTCGCTGCTGCTGCGCATCCATCCTGCTGCATCGCGCGTCGCGAAGCTGGCGGCGGAGACGCCCTCATCCTTCGTCGCTTTCGACATGCTCGCAGACCAGGACGACGACCTGCGTGCAGCGCCCTTCGAGGAGCGCCGCCGGCGGCTCGAATCTGCCCTGAACGGCACGCCACCGCCGGTGTACGTGACGCCGATTACGGCTGATCGCGCAGTCGCGCTCGATTGGTTCGACCGCTTCGAGGGCGCCGGTCTCGACGGCGTCGTCGCCAAGCGCATCGCCGACGCGTACCAGCCCGGCGCGCGGGCGATGATCAAGATTAAGCACCTGCGAACCGTCGACTGCGTGATCGGCGGCTTCCGCTGGTACAAGAACGAGATCGGCACCTCCATCGGGTCGCTGCTGCTCGGTTTGTACGATGGCGACGGCGTGCTCCACCACGTCGGCCACACCTCGAGCTTCAAGGCCGCCGAGAAGCGCGAGCTGGCGAAGTCGCTCAGGCCGCTCATCACCGAGGATGAGGGCGAAGGATTCGGCCAGGGCCGCACGCCCGGTGGCCCCAGCCGCTGGACCGCCGGCAAGGACGTCAGCTGGGTGCGCGTCCGGCCCGAGTTGGTCTGCGAGTTGACGTTCGACTACTTGCAGGGTAACCGCTTTCGCCACGCCGCGACCTTCCGCCGCTGGCGTCCCGACAAGCCGCAGGCCGATTGCACGTTCGACCAGATCGCGACGACCGTGCCCTTCGAACTGCAGCAGATCTTCGCACGCTAGGGGCCGTTACCCATGAACCAGGACCCGAAGCAGCTCGCGATCGACCGCTTCGGCTCGATGACGCGCCCGTGGACGTCGCTCGACGTGATCACGCAGCACGCCACCGACCCGCCGCTCGTCGTCGCATCGCTACTCGACGCATTGGGTCCCGCCGCGCAGCCCGGCGCGATGATCTGCGAACTCGGCTTCGGCTCGGGCTGGCTCCTCGATGCGATGCTGCCCGCCTTTCCGGACTGCCGCATCGCCGGCCTCGATCTCTCGCCCGGCATGGCGCGCCACGCGTACGAGGCCGGCGACGGGCGCGCGGTAATCATGCTCGGCGACATGGAGCGGTTGCCATTTCGCGAGGCGTCGCTCGACGCGATCGCCACCTGCTTCACGCTCTACTTCATGCCGGACATCGACGCTGCGATCGCCGGCATGCGCCGCTGCCTCAAGCCCGGCGGCACGTTCGTCGCCGCCACCGTGGCGGCCGACAACATGCACGAGTACGAAGACCTCGGCGCCGAAGCCGCGCGCGCGATCGGCTGCACGCCGCCGCCCGATATCGGTGCGCGCTTCGATCTCGAGAGCGGCGCCGAGTACGTGCGCCGCCAGTTCGGCGCCGTCGAGACGCGCGACTGGCGCGGCGAGATGGTGCTCCGCGATCTCGAGCCGATGCTCGCGTTGTGGACGCCATACGGCCCCGAACTGCCGGGAGACGACAAGCGCCGCGCCTTCGACGCATTCCGCGACCTTGCTGCCGCGCGACTACAGCGCGACGGCGAGTTCCGCATCACTCGCCACAGCGGCGCCTTCGTCGCGACGAAGTAGGCTGTCAATCAAAGAGATGGAAAGATAGAAAGAAAAGGGCGCCAGAGGACATCCCTCGCCACGGCGAGCAGGCCCGGACCCCCCGGCAGTCGCCGCGGCGTCTGCAACCCCCCGTCCGCAAGGCCCGACGCTCCCTCGTATCGTCTTTCAGAGCGAAGTGATGCATCCTGCCAGCAACTTCACCGTCATCGCTAGCGACAACGATCGGGCGAGCGTGGCTGCCGCCGTCGCCGGACTGTGGCGACATCCAGCATCCAGCTTCAGCCACCGCCCGACTCGCGCCTACTTCGCAGGCCCCCGCCGCCGCTTGCTCGGTTGGACGCGCGGCGGCTCGCCTGCGGCCTTCGGGAACTGCGGCGGCCACGGCGCGTCGCCCTGGCCATCTCGTTCTTGCTTCCCGACAAGCTCAAGCAGCGGCTCGAGGGAGTATGCGACATCGTCGATCGCCGCGGATGCGTCGCCGTCGCGGGCGAACAGCACCGGCACCGTCGCCAGCGTGAACGCGGCCGGGTCGACATCGGACACGGCCGACCACGGCACCGGATATGACACCCGCGCGTCCGGCATCGGCCGCACCGAGAACGCCGATGCGACCGTGCGATCGCGGGCGTTTTGGTTGTAGTCCAGAAAGACGCCGTGGCGCTCTTCCTTCCACCACTTCGTCGTGGCGATCGCCGGCACCCGGCGTTCGACCTCGCGGCCGAGCGCGAGCGCGCATCGCCGCACGTCGCCGAAGGGCCACTTCGGCTCGATGCGGATGTTGATGTGGATGCCGCGCGATCCCGACGTCTTGGGGAAGCCCACCATGCCGAGGTCGCCGAGCACCTCGCCGACGCACAGCGCAACGTTGCGCACGTCGGCAAACGTCGCTTCCGGTGTCGGGTCGAGATCGACGCGCAGCTCGTCGGGGTGATCGACGTCGCCGGCACGCACCGGCCACGGGTTGAGGTCGATGCACCCGAGGTTCGCCACCCACGCCAGATGGGCGACGTCGCAACAAACGGCTAGCTCAGCGCTGCTGCCGCTCGGAAACGTGATCAGCGCCGTCTCGAGCGACGGTGGCCGGTTCGCGGGAGCGCGCTTCTGAAAGAAGGGCTCGCCCGTCGCGCCGTGGACGTAGCGCTTGAGCACCATCGGCCGGTCGCGCACGCCGCGCAGCGCGCCCTCGGCGACGGCGATGTAGTAGCGCACAAGGTCGAGCTTCGTGTGCCCGCTCTCCGGAAAGAACACCTTCTCCGGATTCGTCACCTTGACTGGCGTCCCGCCGGCATCAATCTCGATCGAGGGATCTGGCATGGCTTTCAGTCTAATAGACGCTGAGGAAATCGACGCGTCGACGTCTCGCTCGTTCTGGTCAGGCTGCTCCGCGCCCTTCGCGTCTTCGCGATGAATCGAAACATGCCATCGAGTTCTCATGCTTCGTCTTCGTCGTGCTAGCGCAACCTCCGCGTGCCCACAACCGCGGGCCGATCGGGATCGAGGACGAAGCGGATCGCCGGGAAGCCGGTGTCGGCTTCGGCGAAGGATGCGATCATCGGGTACACCGGCTCGACGCCGTCAGCGCACCATGCTGCACGATCGAACGCTGGCAGCTCGGCGCGGCCGCGTTCGGCGCGATGGAATGCGTACTCAGGGTCGACCTGCACGAGCAGGGGGTCGCCGCCCTGCACGCGCGCAAGGTTCATGTTGGCGACGTACTGGATATCGCCGCCCGAGATCGGTTCGGGATCGACGAGCGACGCACGCAGGATATCGACGCCGTTCGCGGTTACCGCCGCCGTGATCCGATCGTGGTAGCGCGATAGCTTCACGTCGGCGACGCTGCACCGATAGCCCCAGAGCTTGCCGAGCGTATCGCACGCCACGGCGGAGTCGCTGTACGCCTGCAGCAAGAAGCCGCGAGGCAGTGCCGCGGCGCGGCAACTGATCCGCGCCTGCGCCAGTAGGAACGGCCCGACAGGGCTGTCCGGATAACGCGTGACGACGAGCGTCATCGCCGACGGGATCGTCGGATGCAGCGCCTTCGGCAGCAGTCCCTGCCGGTCGCGGTCGTCGATCTCGTACGCAAGATGCAGGATCTCGGCGCGTTCGATACGCCACGGCTCTGCGTCGAGGTTGTCCATCAACGGCGCATCCGCGATCAGCGGCGTCACGTCGCGCGTCCCGAAGAGCGGCATGTGGTCATCCTCTCGTGCTCGTCTGTCAATCGATGCGCGGCGGTCCCGCAACGATACGCCGGCGCAGCCCTTCGAAGAAGTCCGGCTGCTGCTCGACGCCCCAGCGCGCCTCGAGCCACCAGGTCGCGCCAGAGTCCGCCCACGGTCGTACCTTCGCGACCGCGCGCTCGCGATCCGCGCCCGATGTCGTGCCCTCGACGACGATGTCGTACGGAGCGGCGTCGGCACGATCCCGCTGCACGTCCGCGGCAATCGCCGGCAGTTCATCAGGCGTGGGGTGGCGCATGTTGCCGTCGTCTCCGCGGACGGTCGGCAGGAGCCCATCGTACCTCCGCGCGCGCCGCATCGATCGCTCGAACGGCCAGGCGCCGACGCACCAGATCGGAATGCGCGGTTGCTGCGCTGGCGGCGGTGGTGGCGCGAACGTCGTCGGCTCGACGTGATAGTGCTTGCCGTCGTACGAAAACGGCTGCCCGCGCCAGAGCCCCGTGACGATATCGAGCCCCTCATCGAGCAGCTCCGCCCGCGTGCGCCGATCCGTCTTCTCACCGAATTCAGCGAACCCCGTGTCCGTCGCCCCGAGCCCGACGGCCAGCGTGACGCGGCCGCCCGACAGGTTGTCGAGCGTCGCCGTCTCGCTCGCGAGCTTCCACGGCCGCATTCGCGAGAGCGGCGTGATCATCGTGCCGAGCCGAATGCGCTCCGTAGTCATCGCCGCCGCCGTGAGCATCACCCAGGCGTCGATCCCCCAGACAGGCTCCCACACGAAGAAGCCGTCCCATCCCGCCGCCTCCGCGTCGTGGGCGAGATCAGCCGCGGTGCGTGCGTCGCCGGAAGGAAGGACGAAGCCGTATTTCATAGTTTGTCGTTTGTAGTTCGTCGTTTGTAGCTTCTCTCCACCGATCCGGCAGTGGCGACGGCGTTCAGCCCGCGTCTATTCGTGGCTGGTGTCTCGTCCGAGCATCGCGGGCCTCAGGTTACGAACCGTGAACTGTGAAGGCGACCTGTGAACTCACCACGAACTACAAACGACAAACGACGGACTCAGAAAACCGGCATCACTTCCTTCGCGAACAGCCGGAGGCTATCGAGTACCTCCTGCTGCGGCACCGTCTCGACGGCATTGAGGAGGAAGTTGATGCGGTCGACGCCGACGGATTCCCAGGCCTTCACCGCCTCGATGATCCGCTTGGGGTCGCCGATGCAGAGGCCATCCGGCACCTTGCCGCCATCGCCGGGGCTCGCGGACTCCTGGCGGAGTTGAGGCAGCAGGCCCTGCGATGGGTACGAGCGCGTCGGATACGCCTCGCGCGCCGAAAGCAGCTGCGCGGCGAGATAGCCGAAGGTGCCGGCTAGGCGGCGGCCGGTGTTGACGCCGGTCTCGCTGTTCTCGTGGCAGTAGAGGAAGTTGACCGTGTTCACCTGCTCGTTGACGAACTCGCCGACGGGATCGCACGACTTGATCCGCCGCCGGTACTCGGCGATCTTCTTCTCCTGCTCGGCTACGCCGCCGAAGGTGAGCCCGAGGCTGCCGAGGCCGCGGTCCGCCGCATCGAGCTCGGTGCCGGGGCTCGTGACGGCAACCCACATCGGCGGGTGCGGCTTCTGGTATGGCTTCGGCAGGATGGCGCGCGACGGCATCGAGAACGCCCGCCCCTCGTGGCTGAAGTGCTCCTGCGTCCACATCTTCGGCAGCACACGGACGAATTCGTCCCACGTCTTCTTCGTCTCGTCGGGGTCGGCCTGGAAGCCAGCGAGCTCGGTCCAGGTCGCCGATCGGCCCGTCCCCAACTCGAGCCGGCCGCCGGAGAGGATGTCGAGGACGGCGGCGCGCTCGGCGATACGTACGGGGTGGTTGAACTGCGGCACGCAGACGACGATGCCGTGGCCGACGCGGATGTTCTTCGTCTGCATCGCGCACGCCGTCAGGAACAGCTCGGGTGCCGACGAATGCGAGTACTCCTCGAGGAAGTGATGCTCGACGCACCACACCTGGTCGAAGCCGAGTTCGTCCGCGAGGCGCACCTGCTCCAGCGCGTTCATGTAGACGCTGCGTTCGGCCTCGCGGTCCCACGGCCGCGGCACGGAGAGCTCGTAGAAGACGCCGAATTTCATGCTCGCATCTCAGCTGGCCGACAATCCTGCCGTCGAGCCATTCTCACGTCTCACTTCCCGCATCCCACGTCCCACGCTCACCGAGGCGTCGGCGTGAGTGCAGGCTGCACGAAGAGCGACTTCCACCACTCCGACGCCGGCACGATCGCTGCCGACGTCGCCGTCGCCGCCGCCGGCGGGGCGCTGCTCGAGACGACCACGAGCGTCTCCCCCGGCCGCACGAGTCCTAGCGTCCGCCGCGCGACGTCTTCGATGTACTCGTCCGATCTCAGGTAGTCGCGCACAGACGTCAGCCGCTCATGGTCGGTATCGAGCTGCGCGATGTCGGTGCGGAGCTGCACTTCGTCGCGGTGCAACTGGTAGTTGTGGAATGCGTAGCGGGTGGTGCTGAAACCGAGATAGGTAATCGCCAGCGCGGCTACGCAGATGATGATCGGCGTCAACGGCAGTTGCGGAAGTCTGGACAGCCTCAGGTTCCCTCCCCAGGTCAGACCCGCCCGAGGCACCGTACACGAGCGCGGATCGCGCTGCAAGCTGCGGACTGGTTCGTGAAGGTTAGTCGCTGGAGGATGGAGGGTGGATGTTGGACATGGAGCTCACCCGCCGACACCGGATCGCGCTGGCCCCAATGATCCGCGCCAGACGCCAGACGGCTCGTCGTCAGCGCCCGATCCCACATCTCACTTTCCGCTTCCGACATCCCACCGCCCTACGCCGTGCCGTTGCCCGTCACGAGCGCGCGTTTCGCTTCGCTCAGGTCGATCCGACCGTCGTAGATCGCGCGGCCGATGATCACGCCCTCGATCTCGTACGTCGCCAGGGTGATGATGTCTTCGATCGAGGTCACGCCGCCGGAGTAGATGAGCGTCGCCGGCACGCCAGTGTCCGTCAGGACGCCGATGAGGTTCTTCACCTGCTGGAAGTCCGGGTGCTCCATCATGCCGTCGCGGCTGATGTCGGTGTAGATGAAGTGCCGCACCCCGCGTGACGTCATGTCATGGATAAAGGCATCGACAGACATGTTGCCCGTCTCGAGCCAGCCCTTGACGGCCGGTTTGCCGCCCCGCGCGTCGACGGCGATCGCGATCTTGTCGCCGTGCTTGATTAGCGCCTTCTCGACGATGTCCGGGTGCTCGACCGCCAGCGTGCCGATAACGATGCGCTCCGCTCCGGCATCGGCCCAGCGATGGATCGCCTGGTGGTCGCGGACGCCGCCGGCGATCTGCACGGGCACCGCCGCTTCGTTAACGATGCGCCGGATGATCCCTTCGTTGACGGGCCGGCCCTCTTTCGCAGCGTCGAGATCGACGACGTGCAGCCGCGACGCGCCTTGCGACGCCCAGTGCATCGCCATCGCCACCGGGTCGACGCCGAACACCGTCTCGCGATCGTAGTCGCCTTGCACGAGCCGCACGCACTTGCCGCCCCGAATATCGATCGCCGGAATCAGATCCATAGCCGGAGTGTACAGCGCGAGGGCGTCGGAGCGCGGCGAGCACAGCACCGCGAGACAGCGTGACGACTACCCCGCGGCGACGACGCGCAGGAAGTTGGCGTACATCCGCAGCCCCATCTCGCCCGACTTCTCGGGGTGGAACTGCGTCGCGACGACGTTGTCCCGCGCCAGCACGGACGCGAACGTGACGCCGTACTCCGTCTCGCCGATCGTCACACCGGGGTCGACAGGCTCCGGATAGTAGCTGTGGACGAAGTAGAAGTTGCTGTCGTCCGGGATGTCGTCGAAGATCGGGTGCGCCGTCCGCTGGCGCACCTGGTTCCAGCCCATGTGCGGCACCTTCTGCCCCGCCGGCAGCTTTCGCACCCGCCCTTCGATAATGCCGAGGCATTCGTGCTCGCCACCCTCCTCGCTGACGGAGAGCAGCGCCTGCTGCCCCATGCAAACGCCGAAGAACGGACGTCCCGAAGCGATAAACTCGCGTATCGGCTCAACCATGCCGTGCTCGTGCAGATTCCGCATCGTGTCCGCGGCCGCCCCGACGCCGGGCACGATGAGGCCGTCGGCGGTCGCCACGTCGCCCGGATCAGCCGCCACGACCGGCTCATAGCCGCAGTGCGCAACCGCCCGCGCGACGCTCCGCAGGTTCCCCGCTCCGTAATCGACGACGACAATCTTCGCTGCCATGCGCCCATTGTAACGGTGCGACTAGACGACGGCTGCTTCTGCGGGGCGCGTCTCGAGGGAGTCGAGGGCGGTATGGACGTTGCGGGTGAAGAGTTGTAGCTGCTCGTCGAGGCGGCGGAGCATCTCCGCGGCGTAGCGGTCGGCTTCGTCCATCTGTTCGTTCGCCAGCTTCTCGCCTTCGGCCATGCGCGCGCGCGCCTGGTTCTCGGCGTCGAGCAGCATGCGATCGCCGCGCGCCTCAGCCTCCCGAATTAGCATCTCGGAGCGGGCCTGCGCGGCGCGGACGATCGAGTCGTTGTCGAGGATGTCGTCGACTTGCTCCTCGGCGCGGTGCAGTTTGATCTTCGCTTCTTCTTCGGCGCGGCTGAGGATTTCGTTGCGGCGCTCGAGGATTTCGGTCGCTTCGCGGATCTCGTTCGGAAGCGCCGCACGCATTTGGTCGACCATATCGAGCAGGCGCCTGCGGTCGACGACGACGCCTGCGCCGATCGGCATCCGCCGCCCCTCCGCGATCATCTCTTCGAGCCGATCGATCAGGTGTAGCGAGTCGATGATCCACCTCCTTGTGTCTCGTCGTCCACGGGCGCCGACGCTGCGCCTCAAATGCTGAGAGTGACGTCCGTCGCCGCCTCGTCTGATGCGCCTGCGCTCGCGTCTCGCTCGGGGGCTATGCGGTGCGCGCCGCGTGCTTGGCTTTGAGCGCGTCCCAGACGTGCGGCGGCACGAGGTCGCTGACATCATACCCCAGTGCTGATACTTCCCGAATACGGGTGCCGCTGATGAAGAGGTGCTCGAGACTGGCCATGAGGAACATCGATTCGACGCCCGGCGCCATCTTCTTGTTCATGAGCGCCATGTCGAATTCGGCCTCGAAATCGGTCACGGCCCGCATTGATCGGACGATGACGGTGGCGCCGGCTTGCTTCGCGAAATCGACTGTGAGGCCGGCGTACCGCGTCACCTCGATGTTCGCCGTATCGGCGACCGCGCCGCGCATCATGTCGACGCGCTCGTCGGTCGTAAACAGCGAGTTTGCACGCAGGTCCGCGACGCCCACGATGACCTTGTCGAAGAGATGTGCCGCGCGGCGGGCGATGTCTCGATGGCCGTTGGTGACGGGGTCGAAGCGGCCGGGGAAGATAGCGATCGTCACGAGGTCTCCTCTTGCGCGTAGATTGATACGACGGTGTCGCCGTGCCGCCGCGCACGATACAGCGGCAGCGCACCAAGCGCTTCCGGCGTCTCGACGCGGCGCTGGTGCTCCAGCACGAAGACCGTGTCGGCGTCAACGAGCGCGGATCCGGCGACGCGCCGTACCGTCTCTAACGCGCCCTCATCGTAATACGGCGGGTCGGCGAGGACGAGGGTATAGGAGGCCGAGAATCGAGCCAACGCCTGCTCCGTTGTCAAGCGATGGACGCGCCCACGCTCGGTGAAGCCGGTGATCCGCAGGTTCTCAGCGATGATCCTCGCTGTCGCAGCGTCGCTCTCGACGAAGTCGGCCGTGCCGTCGCCGCGGCTTAGCGCCTCGATGCCGAGCGCGCCGGTACCGGCGTAGAGGTCGAGCACGCGCTCGTAGTCAGCCCCGAGGGCATCGAGCATGTCGAAGATCGCGCCGCGTACGAGGTCCGATGTCGGCCGAACACCGGGGCGGCCGGATGCCCGCGGCTTCGGCGGCGACATGAGCGTGCGGCCGCGGGCCGAGCCGGCAATTACACGCACAGATGTGGCTCGCGGGTTGGCCGCGCGGCGAGAGGTTCGACGTGGGACGCGTGACGTAGGATCTCTCGGGATACGGGAGGTTTGAAACGGGAAGTGTGAGATGCGATCGGGCGATCGGCAGGCCAACGTCGGTTGCATGCCGAATCGTGCGCAAGTGGCAGTTGGATCCTCATGCGTCGAGGGCGGCGACCATGCGCTCGGCGGCGTGGCCGTCGCCGAAGACGGACGGCGGAACGCCGGCAGGTAGTTCCCGGCGGGCCGCCACGACGATGCGATCGGTGTTGGCGCCGGCGAGGACGTTCCAACCGTCCGCGAGCGTTTCGACCCACTCGGTCTCTTCGCGGAGGGTGACGCACGGCACGCTGAGAAGATACGCCTCCTTCTGCACACCGCCGGAGTCGGTCAGCACCATCCTGGCGTTGCGTTCGAGCGCCAGCATGTCGAGATAGCCGGCTGGTTCGATGATCCGCACCGGCGACTCGACCTCGATGTCGGTGCCGAGCAGAACGGCCTTCGTGCGCGGGTGCAGCGGGACGATGACGGGTTCGTGCAGCATCGCGAGCGCATCGAAGATCTCGGCGAGCTTGTGAGGGTCATCGGTGTTGGCAGCGCGGTGCACCGTTGCGAGCACGTACCCGCCGGGCGTGAGCATAAGGTCGCGGAGCACCGTCGATTTCGCGTCTGCGATTGGGGCGTGATGGAGCAGAGCGTCGTACATGATGTCGCCAGTGTGGTGTATGCCGGCCAAGGACGGTGGTGGATACGGGGTGAGGCTGGAGGCCTGTCTCACTTCATGGCCCGCGCCTCCGTCTGCCAATACATACCCTTCCCGCTGCAAGTTCGCGACCGCCGCCGAGGTCGGCGCGAAGAGGTGGGTGGAGAGGCGATCGGCGACGAGGCGATTGATCTCCTCCGGCATGTCGCGGACGAAGCTCCGCAAGCCGGCTTCGACGTGGGCGATCGGGATGGCGAGCTTTGCCGCGGCGAGCGCGGCGGCGAGCGTGCTATTCGTGTCGCCGTAGATGACGACCGCGTCGGGCGCTTCGGCGCGCATGACGGCCTCGAGACGCTCGAGCATCTGCGCCGTCTGCGCACCGTGGCTGCCGGAGCCGACGCCGAGATGGTGGTCCGGCCGCGGCAGTGCCAGTTCGTCGAAGAAAATGTCGGACATTTGCGCGTCGTAGTGCTGTCCAGTGTGGACGAGGATCTCAGTGTGCCGCCGGCGCACGATGCGGGAGAACGCGGCGGCCTTGATGAACTGCGGCCGCGCGCCGACGACGGAGAGTAGCTTCATATCGTTAGTTTGTAGTTCGTGGTTCGAGGCTTGCGGGTTTTGGTGATCGTACCCGGGTCGCGACGAGCCGTCACGCGACCGCTTAGTGCCACAATGTCCATGAATACGACACTTAGCTGCGCGGCACGACGAGCGTCACGGAGGTCGTGCTGCCAGCCTTGGTGCCCGGCGCCGGATCCTGCGAGCTGACGACACCGGCCGTTCCGCTCGCCTTGTCCGTCTCGATGACGACGTACGCCAACCCCGCCTGCTGCAGCGCCGAGAGCGCATCATCGAGCCGCACCGACGTCAGGTCGGGCACGATCCCCTTCTTGATTTCGCCGAGCGGCTTCCCGGCCGCCGGCCGCGGGCCACCGCCCTGCCCCTCGGTCGTAATCGTCGCCGATGTCTTGACGACCGGCTTCGCCGCCGGCGAGCCGCCGCCGCCTTGCGAGAAGTAGAGGAATGCGCCGGCGACGAGGAGAAACACCACGACGCCGCCCGCGAGCAGGTAGTTCATCGATCCCGTCGGCGCCGGCGCGGCGATCTCCGGGAGCGGCTTGAACGCGGGCTCTTCCGTCTGCGTCTGGAACTGGCGCATCATCTGCGCCGGATCTTGCCCGAGGTACTGCGCGTACGTGCGGAGGAACGCGCGGCTATACACCGGCGCCGGAAACACCTTCCAATCCTCGCGCTCGAGGGCGTCGAGGTAGCGCTTTGAGATCCGCGTATCGCGCTCGCAATCCTCGAGCGTGAGGCCGCGGGCGACTCGCGATTGGGACAGGGTCTGGCCGAGTTCGGGCATCAATGCTCGTGTTCGTGCGCCCGCGGCGGCGGGAGAAGGGGCTTTCGCTGAGCGTATCCGACCGCCAAAATCCGGTCAACCGAAACGCCGCCGATGACAAGCGCTTCCGCACGCAGACCGGCGGCGGCCGCCGCAGTCTCCTGCTCGCGGGTCCGCCGCCGGTGCGTGATGCGTCGCGTCGACTACTACTGCTTGACGATCTCGAACTCCCGCGGCACCGCGTCCCAGAGGTGGAACCCGGAGCCGCCCGCCGTGCAAGTCACGTCGGCCGGTGTGACGGTCGCAGACGCCGGCACGCGCACCACCCACGACTGCCACCGGAAGTCCGAGAGCATGCCGGTCGGCTTCGCCGCAACACCATTCACCGCGCACGCCGTTGCCGAGTAGGCGTTGAAAATCACATCTTGCGCACCCGCTGGCGTCAAGCTGTTCATCGGCAGCTTAGGGCCGTCGAAAGCTACGTTGTCCCAATGGAACGTCTGTAGGTTGTTGGCGCATTCCGCCGTCTTGCACGGGTTGTATGAAACCTGCGCCAGGTACGGATACGCGCGATCGAATTCCATGTCCGCCACATCGGTACTCACCATCTGCGTGCCGTTGACGACGATCCGGACGTGCGTGCGCGTTATGTACAGGTCGACGTGATCCCGCACGTCGTCCGTGCCGACGTAGGTCGTCGGCGGGTTGAACGATGATTGCGTCACGCCGTCCCGCACGACGGAGCTGCTGAACCGCCCGTTGATGAAGAACAGCGAGAAGTAGTTCCGCGGCACCGTCGTCTCTTCGTCGCGATCGTCGACGATCGCCTTCGTCAGGTCGGGCGAGAGCAGGAAGCGCACGTAGCGCCGCGCACTCGTCTTCAGGTCGATGTCGAAATGCACGTGGCCTTCGCGATTCGTGATGTCGAACGGCTGGTGCAGCCGCAACGTCGCCATCCCGAACTGGCCGTCCTCGATCCGCGTCATGAAGTGCTCGTTCGCCGAGAACGCGCACGGAAACGGCAGCAGCGCCGGCGCCGAGCCGTCGGCGAAGTTCTCCCGGTTCATCGAGGGGTCATAGTACGGCTGGTCCGCCGCCGACGCCGTGTTCGTGCTCGACATGCACGAGAACGAATACGGATCGCCCGTCGCCGGGAACGGCAGCTGGGTCGACCCGGAGGCCTTGCGCCGGAAGTCGTCGCAGAACCCGCCGCTCCAGCTGTCGCAGAAGTTACGCGGGTCGCCGCAATTCGAGACGCAGGCGGCGCCCACGGCTGCCGTCGCCATCGCCGCTGCCGTCGGCATCGCCGTCACCGTCGCCGCCGGGTCGTCGAACTGCTCACCCATGTGCGCCGCCACGAACTGCAAGTCGGCGTCGTCCACCACGCCGTCACCGTTCACGTCGGCCCGATCCGAGGCGGACGCCACCAAACTTAGGTCCGCGGCCGTCACTTGGCCATCCTGATTGACGTCGGCCTGCCCCGGCGGGACGATCGCCCCGGCCGACTGCGTCTGTACGAAAACAAGCGTGCCAAGTATCAATGCCGCGGCTGTCGCCGCGAGCGCTGCTGCTGGTCGGAACATGCGTGATTCTCCGGCTGCCCGTTGCGACAGCGGTAATTTCGCTCTGGCGAGCTTCCAGCCCGGGAGCATCGAACGGTAATCGTGGCGAGCGACGGGAGTGGAGTTGCGGGCGAAGTATATGGAATCGTTATGTAGGGCCGGAACCCCAAATCGTTAACGAAGTACTAACATGCGGCTTTTTTTCCCTATTTGACAGCTTCCTGGCAACAAATCCCGAACCGCCGCGTTCTACGAGGGGTTTGGAAACGCTGGAAGCGGGACGTGCGAAGCCTCAAACTCGAACGCGGGGCGAGTTGGAAGCGGACGCTCGCTGGTCGCGCCCTACGCCTGCCGGACGTAGCCTACGAAGGCGACGTCGGTGCCCAGCGGCACGATCTCGACATCGTGCAGCGTGATCGCGTCCGACATCCGCGCGGCACCGGGGCCGGCGACGGCGGGATAGGCAGCGCCGCCGACGATCTTGGGCGCGATGATCGCGTGCACCTTGTCGACGAGGCCGGCCGCGAACATGCCGCCGTGGAGGACGCCGCCGCCCTCGACGAGCAGCGAGAGCGCCCCGCGACCGCCGATCGTGGTCAGAAGCGCGCGCAAATCGACGCGGCCATCACTGCCGGCCGGAATCACGATCACTTCGGCGCCCGTCGCCTCGACCTCCGCTCGCCAGGAGGAAGACGACGCCGCGGTCGTCGCGATCAGCGTGACGCCGCCGATCGTATCGGCGCGCTCGGGCGTTTTCAGCACGGCTGCGGTGAGCGGCGTGCGGCCGCGCGAGTCGGCCACGATGCGGAGCGGCTGCCGCTGCGCGAGCAGGCCTCCCGGCCGCGCCGTCAGTTGCGGATCATCGAGCAGCACGTTGTTGACCCCGCACATGATCGCGTCGATGCGGGTGCGAAACGCGTGGCCCCAGGCACGCGCCTCGTCGCCGGCGACCCAGCGAGAATCCCCGCTCGCGGCCGCGATCTTTCCGTCGAGCGTCGCCGCGAACTTCGCAATGACAAACGGCAGCCCCGTCGCCTGATGCTTGACGTACGCCTCGACCAGCCGGCCTGCCTCGGCCGCGCCGTCGCCGAGCGTCACCTCGATGCCGGCGTCGCGCAACTGTTGCACCCCGGCGCCGGCAACCCGGGGATTCGGGTCGAGCATCGCGACGTGCACGGCGGCGATCCCGGCGGCGATCAGCGCATCCGTGCACGGCGGCGTGCGCCCGGTGAAGCAGTGCGGCTCGAGCGTCACGTACGCGGCCGCGCCGAGCGCCGCCGATCCCGCGGCGTCAAGAGCGACGATCTCGGCGTGGCGCCGGGGTGGCGGCTCGGTTGCCCCCGCGGCCAGCACGCGGCCATTGCGGACGATGACGCAGCCGACGCTCGGATTCGGACTCGTCGTGCCGAGCACCGCTTCCGCCGCGGCGAGCGCCTGGGACATGACGTCGGAGATCATCGCCGCAGCATATCGTGCGATGGCGGCGGCGCTGCGACCGTCCGCCGCGATCTCGAGCGGCGACGATCACGCATGCCGGGCTTCCGGGCGTAGCCGCAGGTACAGCGACTCCATACGGAGCATCTCGTTCTCATTGAGACCCCGCTCTTCGATACGCTGCTGGTTCTCCGCCGCCGCCGCGCGCCGCAGCTGCGGATCGCCGAGCGCGCGGAGGATCGCCGAGGCGAGCAGGTCGGGGCGGTGCAGCGGCACGCGAAGGCCGTTCACGCCGTCGTCGATCAGCTCGCGCTGCGTCGGCAGATCCGAGACGATCGGGAAGCAGCCGGCAGCCATCGCCTGCAGCAGCGCGACGGAGGTGCCGTCGGACGACGGCACGGAGACGAAGACCTCGGCGCCGATCAGAGCGTCGCGGAACTGCTGTCTCCCCACGTGGCCGAGAAATTCAATTGAGCCAGTGCGCTCGGCGGCTCGCTGGCGAAGCTTCACGGTCTGCGAACCCTCGTGGGCCACGACGAGGCGGGCGCCAGGCGCCGATGCGCGCACGATCTCGTAGGCGTCGACGATCTCGTCGATGTTGTAGAGGAGCTCGTGCGCCCGGGTGCTGAGGATTGCCGGCGCCCGACCCGAATCGCGCAGACGCACGTTTACGGAGCGATCGTGCGCATCAAGCACGTATCGGTCGGCGCCGAGCGTGATGATCTCGACACGATTGCGGCGCGCGCCGAGCGCGATCATGCGTTCGGCCATGTATCGGTTGTTCGATGTCAGGAGATCGGCACGCCCTATCGTCCAGCGCGCTATCCGCTTCGAGACGGGATCGCGCTCCGGCTCGACCAGCACGTCAGAGCCCCACGCGGTCACGACGTACGGATGGACGTTCGCGGCTGCGCCGTAGAATCCGTGCTCGACGAGAAAATGGGCGTGCACGACGTCGGGCGCGATCGCCTGCAGTGTTCGGCGCAGTCCCGCGCGCTGATAGCGAAGCGCCTGCGCGATGCGGACGAGGCCGCGCGGAACTCGGTCGAGAAGAGCACTACCGCGCGATGAACGCGGGTCGGTGCTCCGGGTTGAACTGCGCTCGTGTCGCGCGGCGAGCGTGTGCACCGTGACGCCTTCGAGCGGCTCGTTCGGCGGATAAAAAGACACCGCATGGACATCATGGCCGCGATCGACGAACCAGCGGAGCCACGAGCGCGTGTGGATGCTATCGAAGTCACCGAGGACGGCAATCCGCAGGCGCGACTCGGGCAACAAGGGGAGAACGTCTGCCATCTCAGTAGCGCGCGCCGGCATCCGCGCCGTCGCTCAGCGCGATCGGCCGCCGCCGCAGCCTCGCCGTGATGCTCGTCACGGCGTCCGAGTACAAGCGCGCGTCGGAGAACCTCGGCAGGATCGCTTCAAGCACAGGCCGGCCCGAGATGCGCCTGTAGGCGTACAGCGCCACGGCGAAGTGCGCGATGTACGCGATCGACGACGCCGCGGCGGCGCCGTTGATGCCATAGGGCGGCACGAGCAGCAGTAGCGCCACGAGCGTGACCGCGAGAGACGCGAGCGTGATCAGCGTATTCACAAACGGCCGCCCCTGGCTGAAGATGTAGCTGGTGATCACCTTCGATCCGGTGAGGGCAACGGTGCCCGGCAAGAGCCACCAGAGCGCGCCAACGGAGGCATCGAAGCGATGCGTGAAGAACGCCGGCACGAGCCACTTCGCGACGACGCCGAGCGCAATCGCGCCGAGCGTGGCGACGAGGAGCGTATTGCGGGTGGCGAGCGGCGTCATCCGCCGCGCTTCGTCGGGCGCGGCCGATGTTAGCCGTGGCATCAGCACAATCGCGACGGCGTTGGCGAGCAGCCACACGGCCTCGGTCATCGAGACGCCAACGGCGTAGATGCCGACTCCCGCCAGTCCGACGAATGCCCGCACGAGATACTGATCGAGCCGATAGTTGAGGAGCTGCAGCACGTTGCCGCTCTCGCCCTGCACACCGAACCGGGCAAGCCGCCGCAGCGTCGCCCAGCGCGGCCTCACGATGTGGGCGAGATCGAGATCTCTAGTCCCGATTTGCGATAGCGCGAACAGCGCCGCCGCCGCGTTCGAGGCGATCCAGAAGATCACGAAGAGCGACGGCGTCGGGTCGCCGAACGCGTAGACGGCGCTGACGAGCGCGAGCATCACGAGCGGCTGGACGATCGTGACGATGCCCATCGCCATGAATCGGCTTGTCGCCTGCAGTACCGCCCGCAGCGTCGCCGCGTACATCAGCGCCGGTACCGCCGCGATAAGTAGCCATGCCGAGACGCCGTCG
>JBBSDV010000023.1:0-22446 GCA_038240335.1 Dehalococcoidia bacterium | reverse complement strand
TCGACGATCTCCATCATGCGGTCGGGGTGGGCGAGCGGGCGGAAACCGACCTTCGCGTAGAGCGAATGCGCGTCTCGCGTGCCGAGACGGAAGACGCGGAGATTCTGCAGCCGCGGGTGCGCCATGACCGTCTCGACAAGCCACACGGCGAGTTGGCGGCCGCGATACTCCTCAAGCACGAAGACGTCTGCGAGATAGCCAATCGTCGCGTAATCGGTGATCACACGCGCGAAGCCGATCTGGGCATCGGCGTCATACAACCCGAAGCAGAGCGAATGCTCGATCGACCGTGCGACGACCTCGCGCGCGACGCCCGGCGACCAATACGAGCGTGAGAAAGCCGTGGACGACATTGAGGTCGATTAGCGCCTTGTCGGTGCTGATCCGGTAGGCGTCGCGGCGCCATTCTTCGGGCATCAGTGGAGGTTCTGCTTGTAGAACGCGAGCGTTCGCGCCCATGCCGTCGCGGCCGCTTCGCCGTCGAAGCCGCCGACCTTCACCGTCTCCGGCGAAGGGTTCATGAAAGCATGCTTCGCGCCCTCGTACATGTAGAACTGCGCGTGCTTGCCGGCATCGGTGATCTGCTTTTCGAGCGCGTGCGCTGCCGCCGGCTTCGCAAAGGCGTCCTCCTCGGCGTAGTGGCCGAGGACGGGGCCTGCGAGCTTCGACAGATCGGGCTGGACGCCGGGCAGGATGCCGTAGAAGACGACGCAGGCATCGATGGGCTTCAGCGTCGCGACAAACAGCGAGAGGCCGCCACCGAGACAAAAGCCGATGCTGCCGACCTTGCCCGTCGAAGAATGCTCCTTGAGATAGTGATACGCGCCGGACATGTCCTTCGCAGCGGCATCCATCTTCATGCCCATCATCAGCTTCGTCGCTTCATCGGGCTCGTTCGTGGTCTTGCCGTGGTACAGGTCAGGGGCGAGGGCGACGTAGCCCTCGGTCGCAAGCCGATCGGCGATCGTCTTGATCCAATGCACCATGCCCCACCACTCCTGGATCACGATGACGCCGGGTCCGCCGCCGGACGCCGGCTTAGCAAGATAGCCCTCGGCGGTGCCGCCGTTGCTCGGGAATGAGATCATCTCTCCGCTCATCGATGTGCTCCTTCATTGTTCTCGGCGGATGGGCGCCGGACTGTCTCGGCCGTTTGGGTCGCCTTCGATTGCGAGGAAAGGCGCGAGAAAACCGTCGATATTGGTTCTCGCGATCGTAGCAGCTAATGGCCGCTCGTCGAATAGCCAACGGAGCGCGTTACGTTCGTGTTACGCGGGCGCAAATCAGGGAATGCACGGCCTTCGAGCGCACGGTGCGTCGCTACAATGATCGCGATGCAGACCTCGGTGGGATCACTATGATGGACGACCAGAAGGATTTCGTGATCCAGTCGTGCCGCGATCACGACATCAAATTCATCCGCCTCTGGTTCACGGACATCCTCGGGTCGCTGAAGAGCTTCGCCATTACCGTCGAGGAGCTCGAAGAGGCGCTCGATGAGGGCAAGACGTTCGATGGCGCTAGCATCGAGGGTTTCGCACGCGTCGACGAAGCCGACATGGTGGCGATGCCCGACCCGTCGACCTTTGCCGTGCTGCCGTGGCGGCCGCGCGAGCGAGGTGTCGCGCGCATGTTCTGCGACATCCAGCATCCCGACGGCACGTCGTTCGAGGGCGACTCGCGCTTCGTGCTCAAGCGGCAACTCAAACGCGCATCCGATCTCGGCTTCACGTTCTATGTCTCGCCGGAACTGGAGTTCTTCTACTTCCGATCGTCTGACGCGACGGAAGGGCTCGACAAGGGCGGCTATCTCGACCTGACGCCGCTGGACGTGGCGAGCGACGTGCGACGGCAGACGGTTCTGACGCTCGAGGACATGGGCATCGGCGTCGAGTACAGCCACCACGAAGTGGCGCCGAGCCAGCACGAGATCGGCCTGCGGTACACCGACGCGCTGACGATGGCCGACAACGCGATGACGTACCGGCTCGTGGTCAAAGAAGTCGCGCTCGCAAACAACGTCTATGCCACGTTCATGCCGAAGCCCCGCGCCGACTGGAACGGCTCTGGCATGCATACGCACCAATCGCTATTTCGCGGCGACACCAACGCCTTCTTTGCCGACGACGACGCGTACCACCTCTCGCCGATCGCGAAGGCGTACATGGCGGGCCTGCTGCGACACGCGCCGGAGTTCACGCTGGTGACGAACCAGTGGGTGAACAGTTACAAGCGCCTCGTGCCGGGGTACGAGGCGCCCGTGTATCTGACGTGGGCGCGCCGCAATCGCAGCGACCTGATCCGCGTGCCCGACTACAAGCCGGGCAAGGAAGCGTCGACGCGCATCGAGTACCGGGCGCCGGATCCGGCGTGCAACCCGTATCTCGCGTTCGCCGTGATGCTCGCCGCCGGTCTCGAGGGCATCGAGCGCGAGTATCCGCTGCCATCGCCGACGGAAGAGAACGTGTTCGAGGTCGTCGCCGACGAGCGCAAGCGGCGCGGCATCGACACGCTGCCGGGCAGCCTGAAAGAAGCGATCGAGGCCTTTTCCGGCAGCGATTTTGCGCGCCGCGCGCTCGGCGACCATGTCTTCGAGAGCCTGCTCCAAAACAAGACGATCGAGTACGACTCCTACCGCCGTCACGTCAGCGACTACGAGATCGAGCGGTACCTCGCCGTGCTTTAGCGCGACGATAGCCCGAGTCAGTGCATCGGCCAGCGCGCGGGATACTCGTGCTCGCCGTGCAGCGGCTTGCCCGCGGCGAATCGAGCGAAGCGAAACGGTATGAGATCGACGCTCGCCGCGCTGCCGGTCGTGATGAGCTCGCTCATACCGAGACCGATCGCCGGCGATTGCTTGAAGCCGGTGCCGCTGAAGCCGACGGCCATGTACGCGCCGTCGAGGCCGGGCACGCGATCGAGGATCGCCTTCTCGTCCGGCGACACATCGTACAGGCCGGCGTGGCCGCGCGCGTATGCCGCGTCCGCAAGCAGCGGCGCGCGTTCGCGAATGCGCGTGCGGATCGCCGCGAGGACATCGGGCGTCGTGCCTTCGTCGTACGCATCGATCTCGGATGCCGGGAGCGGACGGCGCACGGTACCGGAGCCGAGCAACGTCAGGCCGTCGCGCGTCGGGCGGAAGTACGACCCCGACTTGAAATCGAGATACACGAAGTGGCCATCGGCGAGCGCGGCCGGGCGACGTACGAAGGCGATCTCGGCGCGCACCGGCTCGACGTCGAGCGCGACACCGGCGTGCGCGAGGAGTGCGACGGTCCACGGTCCCGCCGCGAGGACTACGCGGTCGCAGGCGATGTCGCCGGCGCTCGTAACGACCCCGCGGATGCGCCCTGCAACCACGATCAGCGATTCCACACGCACGCCCTCATAGATCGTTGCGCCGAGTTCGACGGCGCGCCGAGCGAAGCTCTCGGTCGTCGCGATCGGATCGGCATAACCGCTGTCCGGCTCGTAGGCCGCGGCACCGAGATCGTCGGTGGTGATGAAGGGCTGGCGGCGACGCAACTCGTCGGGCGAGATGACGCTGGTGTTGATGCCGATCGCCTGCAGCATGGCGACGTTCGCGTGCAGGCGCTCGACGTTCTCCGGCCCGACGAGCGCCGCTGCGCCGGTGTTGGTGAAGCCGCAGTCATAGCCGACCAGATCGCGCCACTGCTGGAAGTAGCGCAGAGACGCGAAGGCGAGGCGGGCGTCGGGCGCATTCTCGTAGTGCATGCGCACGAGCGCGCCGGACTTTCGCGTGTTGCCGGCGCATACGCCGGCGCGATCGAGCACGACGACGTCGGGTACGCCGGCGAGCGCGAGATGGTAGGCGATCGAGCAGCCCATGACGCCAGCGCCAACGATGATCGTGTCCGCGGCGTCCGGGATGTCGGTCATGAGATGGTGTGACACATGAACCTGTTGTTGTTCTTGCGGCGTAGTCCGCTTCGATTCCCGCCGACGCAGCTTACACTTCGCGGCCGTAGCCGGCGGCCCCGGCATATTGCCAGGCGTCGAGATCGGGTGTGGCGACGCCAAGCTCTGTCAGCGCCAGCTTAATCTCGGTGCGATGCTCGACGGCGTGGGCGAGCGCATGGACGAGAAAGAAGCTCTTCGGGTAGGTGTAGGTCTTACCTCCGAACGGCAGAGCGACGTCGGTGTCGGCGTCCAGGTTCTCGGCGATGGCGATCAGCTCGTCGCTCGACGTCGCTGCAATCTCCGCCAATACGTCGAAGCCGGGCCAGGCGCTGGCTCGGTGCAGTTCCCCCTCGTGATGACGGCCGCTCGTTCGCAGGACGAAGGTCTGCTGCCCGCCGACGACGTGCAGGAGCAGCACGCGCACGCTGCCCGAGACGCCGTCGACCGTGGCATCGAGTTGCACGTCCGAGAGGCCGCGGCAGGCGTCGAGCAACAGGTTGTTCGCCCAGCGGTTGTAGCGGAACATCTCGGCGAGCGGCGTGTTCATGGCGCCGCTACAACCCTGACGCTGCCTCGGCGATGCCGTAGCCATCCATCTGCGACTGGAAGTTGTGGACGTCGTGCGAGTAGACGAGGAGGTCGTACTTCTCGCCGTCGCGGGCGCGCACATGGTCGCGCAGCAGCGCCTCGGCCTTGAAGCCAAGCTCCTCGAACGTGGCGATCGCGCCCTTCTGGTCGATCGTCATCTGCGCCACCATCTTCTCAATCCCGCGATCGAGCGCCTGGGCGAAGATGGCGTCGGTGAGGGCGCGGCCGAGGCCCTTGCCGCGCATCGCCTCGCTGATCAGCACCCGCAACTCGCCGACGTGCTGCGACCAGGGCGCGTTGTTGAGATGCAGGCTGCCGTAGCCGAGAATGCCGCCCTCGCGCTCGGCGACGATGGTGATGATCCGCTCGAGATCGACGTTGTCGAGCCAGCCGTCGATGACGTCGGGGTTCGTGATGTCGGTGCGCAGGAACAGCAGATCGTGATCCGGCAGCGCCGTCGTAAACGCGACCAGCGCCTCGCGGTCGAGCCGCTCGAGCAGACGCAGAGTGATGTCCGTGCCGTCGGAGAGCCGCACGGAACGAGGCAATGTCAACGCGGTGCCTCGCGTGGCGTCGAGGGTCATACGGATCGCACCGAGAGCCACTCGTTGACCTTCGGCCACAGCCGCATGACGGCGTTGGCGCCGGCGACGAGGCTGACGTGTCCGCCCTTGAGCACGACGTCCTCCGTGTCTTCGCTGCCAAGCAGCGACGTTAACGCTTTCGTTGACTCGTACGGGGCGATGTGGTCGTGCTGCGCCATCAGGTTCAGCGCAGGGCAGGTGATGCGCTTGAGATCGACCGGGTCGCCGCCGACCTCGAGCTCGCCCTTGAGGAGCTTGTTCTCCCACATCAGATCCTTCGTCGTCTGGCGATAACACTCGCCGGGGAAGGGGATCTGGTCGCCGGTCCATTTGTTGAAGAGACGGTACTGCTTCACGTACTGGTCGTTCCAAAGATTGTCCCAGAGCCGTACGTACGACACGAGGCGGTCGGCCGGGCGCAACAGCTCGAACGAGCGGTACATCAGCTCGGGCGGGATATTGCCGAGCGTGTCGACGATGCGGTCGACATCGAACCAGCGCTTGTCGGACCATTGCTTGAAGAGGCCCATGCCCTCGTAGTCGACAGGCGTCGCGATGCAGACGAGGTTGGCCATCGGCGCGGCATCGACGAGGCCGCCGTAGATCAGCGAGAGCAGGCCGCCCATGCAGTAGCCGATGATCGAGACGTCGGTTTCGCCCGTCGCGGCCTGCACCTGCTCGATGCACGCGGGCAGGAAGTCGAGCGTGTAATCCTCGAGCTTGAGCTTCGTGTCTTCGGGCCGCGGGACGCCCCAGTCGATCATGAAGACATCGAAGCCCTGCTTGAGCATGAACTCAACGAAGCTGACGCCAGGCGTGAGATCGAGAATGTACGGCTTGCTGATCAGCGACATCACGAGCAGCACGGGGATGCGATAGACCTCGTCGGACATGCCGTGATAGTGGTACAGGCGGAGCGTGCCGCGGGAGTAAATGACGTCTTTCGGAGTCATGCCGACGTCGGGCTCGTCGCGGTTGAGCAGCACATCGATGCCGCGCGTTGCGCGCGTCAGTGTCCGCTCGACCTCCTTCTGGACGAGTTGGCCGATGTTGATCTCGGGCTGGGCGGTGTCGGTAGTCATGATGCGCCTCCATAGAAGGACGCGGCGGCGGTCGTCGCCGAACCGATGTGAGGCCGCCGCAGCGTCCCGGTCATCAGATCAACCACAGTATGCCACGACCGGGGCGGGAAGCGGGGAGTGGGATGCGGGAGGCGGGAGGCGGGGATGAGAGGTGAGAGATGGGGAAGTGGAGGGGAGACCCCAAGGAGATGGTTAGGCGCGAACGGCACCACGCTCTCAAGAACTGTCTTTCAGAGCGAAGCGAAGAATCTCGCTCGGGTTGTCGCTGAATTCGTGATCGGCGGTGCTACCCGTCTCAGCGGACCACCTGCACCGAACCTCTGCAGAAAAATTTTCGCCTGTCCTCGCAGCGCGGTCAGTGTCGATCAGCGCAGCGCGGCGCGGCGAGCACGGCGAGAATGTCGGCGATGTTCAGGACTCCGTCGTTGTTTACGTCGTAACGAGGGTCATATCCCGGATGCCGGCGTCGCGCGTTCATCCGCCGCAGGACTTGGATGATGATGTGCAGCCGTTCGCGCGCCGTGTAGCACCGTGCGGGCGCCGGTGTGCTCGTCGCGACGGGGGTCGGCGTGGACGTGCTGGTATTTCTCACGGTCGCCGTCGCCGTGAAGGTGGGCGTCGGCGTATTGGTGGCGGTCGGTGTGGCCGTCGACGTCGACGTCGGCGTGTCGGTCGGCGTGTCCGTCATTGCCGCTGTACTGGTCGGCGTGGGCGTGGGCGTGTCGGTGGCGGTTGCGGTGATTGTTGGTGTACCCGCTTGCGCGACATGCACGGTTACCTCACCGTACACCTGCGGTTCCAAAGGATCGCTGACCTGGTTCGTGGTCGCCGACAGAATCAAGTCGCCCGGTTCCGCGCCGCCGCAGACAATCTGCGGGAAGCCGATGCCGAGCGTGCCGAAGTCGAAACCCGGTGTCTGTGAATACGCGACCCCGCCTTGAGGAGCAGGCCCAACGACGATGCCGCCGCCAACGGTATGAGTGCGAAACGGATGGTTCCAGTTGAGGATGATGCCGGCAAGCGGCGTCCCTTCATCGTCGAGAACCTGGGTGAACACGCGCGTCCGTTTCGGGCTTCCCGTTGGAGCGTACGCGGCAGCAGTGTCCAGCGGACAATCGGAGTCGATCGCCGTGTCGCCGGGCATCGCGGCAATCGTCGAACCTGTTTCGACCGTGTCAGTGCCGTCGATGAACGTGAACTTCACGGAGGCGCCCAACCCAGCGACGTGAAACTCCTTGACGATCGACTGCCCGTTCTGTGTCACGGTGACGTGCCCGAGGCCGCGCGGCGTGTCGCTGCCGATTAGTATCTTTGCGACGACGATGCCGTCCCCGACGGTCACGGAATCTGTATCGCAATCCGGGTCCCCGACACCGAAGGGAGCGTCCGTATAGCACAGGTGATCGGTCCCCAACGAAGTGGAAGTAATATCCACGAGGGTGCCCTTGTCCGTCGAGAAGAGCACGGGATAGTCGCCGGTGACGAACGCGATGACGTTCAGCACTTGTCCGGCATGCACTTGATCCGCATCGACATCGATCGACGAGAAGTCGGCGGTGCTGATTCCCGGCGTGGGGATCGCGCTTCCGTAAACTGATATGCAATCAAATGATTGCAGGTCGCGCATGCAGTTCACGAGACCGTCCAGCGACGGTTGGATGCTCAGCCCGTTACAGGCGGAATCGGCGGTGAATGCACGCACGCTCTCGAGGCCGATGGAGGCGGACACGCAGACGCCGCTGTTGAGCAACAGCACGTCGCTCACGCCGCCGGTTGGTGACGCGATGGAGTCATCTGCGGCAGCGGCGTCGGCGTCACCGCCGTGGGTGTGCTTGTCGCGGTATTGAAGACGGTGCCGACGGTGATCGTCGCTCCTGTGCAGTCCCCGGCCGATTGGACGACCTCGCTGCAGCTCATCACCTCGTCGACAAGGTTGTCGCTGATCTGCACCCCCTCCAGCGACACACTGCTAACCGCGTTGCTGCTTGTGTAGTGCACGGTGGCGAGGCGCAGTGATGTTCCAGCCGGCACGGTCGGTCCGTCATTGGTGCTGGTGAAGCAGATCGATCGTGATTGCGCACGATCCGGGTTCGGGTCGATATCCGGCGTCGATGGTGTGTACGCGCAGGTGAAGTCCGCCGGGAAGGCTGCGTCGTTCAGATCAGGGTTCGTATCGTTGTTCGCATCGACGCCGGGCTTCGGATTTAGCGCCGGTTGCGGAATCGAGATCGCATCGAAGTTGAACGAACCGATCGTCGTTGCGGCGCTGCTATTGTTCTCGAACACGACATCCACATCGACAAACGCAGTGCCTTGCGGGTAGGTGCACGCTGATTGCACCCCCGCTGTCGCCGGATCGCAGTCGAGCCGCAGCGCGAATGGCGCGGCGTCGGCGCTCGCCCTGTGGTGAGGAAGCATTAGCGGGAGCGCGACGGCTCCAACTGCCAGAATCAGTAGCGCGGCCGAAGCGCCGAACATGCGGCGCTTCCTGATCATCATCATCCTGGACTCCTGGAGAACGCCTGTTGGGCCACGCGGATGCGAGCGAGAACTGGGCGGCGAGGACGCTCATTGTCCTTCGCGATTCGTGCGTAGTCAAGATCCGCGGATGCCGTCGCTTGATCCGTCAAGAAAAGCCAGGCGCGCAATCGCGCCGCATGCCCCATCTGGGACGATGAATGCCTGATTATCGAAGCGTCGGGAGTGACTCGATGACGCTACGCGCCTGACGCGCCGTTCGCTGAGCGCGCCGCGCTTGCGGCCGCCGATGGCGCGGCTGTCGCCGACGCCGCGGGGCGCTTGGTGCGGGCGGGCTTGCGGCGCGGCGCCGGCGGCCGCGTGATGCCGGGCATCTTGCGCGACATCGCGGCTTCCATGCGCGACAGCGTCTCCTCGATCGCCTTCATCCGCTCCGCGAGGGCGACGAGATCGTTGTGCGTCGGGATGTTGAACGTGGTGTAGTAGCGCTCGAGGTTGTCGGCGACCATGCGCTGCACCGTTAGCTGCGCCTCCATGAAGGTCGCCATCGCGCCGGACGCCGTGTCCGTGCCGAGGACGTCCTTGAAGAAGCCGTTCCATTGCCGTTCCGAGTCCGTGATGAATTGCCGCCAGGTGTCCAGCGGGTTGCCGGTCGTGCTCTGATCAGGCATCGGATGCGCTCCTTGCGTTGGTCATCAGTGACGCGCCGCTCGGCGTCAGCCGATAGTTTACCGCCGCGCGGCTCGCTTTGGTGGCTCTTCGTTCTCCGCGGCGGTCGTGTTCGGATCGATGCGCTGGAGCGTCTTCTGGAGCACCGCCTGGTACTTGCCGAGGACGTCGATCCAGCCCGATAGGAAGAGATCGCCGGCCTTCGTGAGCGAGTACATGCGGCGCGCGGGGCCGGAGGCCGACGTGTCCCAGAACGACGAGACGAGGCCGGTTTTCTCGAGTTGCCGCAGCGTGCGGTACACCGTGCCGGAGTCGAACGCGGGCAGGCCGGCGGCCTCGAGCTGCTGCGAGAGTTGGTAACCGTACGCATTCCAGTTGCGAAGGAAGGCGAGCAGCGTCGTCGTCAGCAGGTCGCCGTGCATGCGGAACGGCGAGTCCGTCCCCTGCGCTGCGTCGTCGTCCTTAATCTTTGGCATGTTGTCGCGGCTCCTGTAGTACATCTCCGACGGCTGCGCGGGGGCGGAAGCTGATGCAACTGCGCCTCGCTGCAGACTCGAGCTTCTTATCCATTCTCGGCGCGAGTCCCGCTGTCCGGGCGGTCGTCAACAAAACTAGATGAAGTCGGCACTTGACAGCGTTTCGCCACTAGATGTACTATACATCTATCAACGAGGTGAACGCAAGCGACGGCGCTATTCAGACGGAGGAACTACCCATGGCGAAGAGCACAGCAGTCGACAAGTATTTCGAGGCACTGACGGAGAGCTACGACGCGATCCTCGATGCGATCAAGGCGGGCAACGAGCGCGGCTACCGCGTCTCCAATAACCTGCTCGCCGAGGCCCAGCGCGGCCAGCGCGAGTCGATCGAGCTCGGCAAGACGTTCGCCGAGGACCCGACCGACATCGGCGGCTTCTACCGCGCGATGATGGAGTCATCGACGAAGGCGCAGGGCCGTGCCCTCGAGCTGACGCGCCAGATGTTCGACGAGCTGGCAGAGTCTCGCACGGAGACGCGCGAAGTGATCGAGAAGGTCGTCAAGGCGCAGCGCACCGCCGGCGAGGCCGCCGTCGCGGCCACGCGCGACGTCGCGAGCACCACGGCCGACCGTGTCCGCACGGGCGTCACGCGCGCGACGAACCGCGCCGCCGAGGCGACGGAAGACGTCGCCGAGCGCGCGAAGAAGGCCACCGACGAGGTCGCCCACACGGCCAAGAAGACGGCCCACGCCGCCGCCGACTAGACTGTCCGCAGCAGGCGCACCAACACGGCCGGGTCGAGAGACCCGGCCGTGTTGTCTTCCATCGACGATCGACATCGTCGCGCCGCCAACGATGAGGAGCGACTGAAGCACGCCCTCACGGCTTGTCCCGGATAATCGTCACACGGACACGGTGGCTCGATCCGCCGCAACGATCGCGGCGATAGTCGTTTCAGGCACGCGCAGCCGATCGTCGGCGGCGACGAGCTGGCGGAGCATATCGATCGCGGCCGCATCGGCTGCGGCCGAGAGCGGCGCGAGCCGGTCGATCAGTTCCGTCTCCGATTCCAGTGCCGCGTCATTCGTCGCCAGGCCATACCAGCCCCATGGCAGCAGCTCGATGTTCTGCAGGGCGGCAAGATCCTGCATGACGTCCCCAAACACTTCAATCAAGCCCCACATCTTGGTACCCGTGACCCCGAACCTCATCGGATCGGCACCGTTGCGGCAGGCCTGCCAGGCGGCGCCGGCGACGAGGAAGCGGTCGCGCGGTACGTCGAGGGTGTCGAAACTGGGACGAAAGATCTTTCGTTGCAGGTCATCGACCTGCGCATCGACGAGCACCCAGCGGCGCTGCTCGGCATGCCAGTACTCACCGACCCAATGATCGGCGTTCTTCTCCGGCTGGAAATAATTCGCGAAGCCGCATCGAGCGCGGCACGGGATGCCCTTACGGCGCATGAAAGCGACGAAGAGCGTCGCGAAGTGGCGGCAGACCCCGGCGACGCGCTGGCCGGGTGGCCGCGCCTCGGGCAGGGACTGGTCGCCAAGGCGCTCCGCGCACGACAGCATCGCGACGGCGCTATGCAGCTGCTTCTCTCCCGCACGATCCGACGCGAGGGAAACTTGGTACGCCGGCGCGAGCGCCTCATGGATGAGGAGCCCCTGGACGGCGCGGACGATCGTCGCGACGTCATTTGGAAGCGCATCGATCTTCGCATCGAAGCCGTCGACGCTCGTGAAGACGCCGGGCGCGGTGTAGTACGCGAGCAGTTCGTCGTGCGTTAGTGCCATGGGCCGAGGATAGGTGATCCGTCGACCGGCGTGCCAGCGCGAAGCGGAGCGCCGACGAGCGACAAACGGATGAGGCCCTCAGACCTGTCCGTCTGCGTCGTTTCGGAGTGATGATCTGGATTCGCGGCGCATTGAGGCGAGCGGCGAAATGCGACGATGAGGAGCGATGCCGGATGAGGGAGACGTGTGGTCGGGGTGGGCAGATTTGAACTGCCGACCTCTCGGTCCCGAACCGAGCACTCTAGCCTGGCTGAGCTACACCCCGACGGCCTCGCATGGTAGCAGGGTGCGCACGGCGAGGGAAGTTGCACGTGGTCTCGGCAGGGCGTCGCGCACGAACTGCAATGCACTTGCATACAGCCGGCTTTGATGAGTGTCGCCGATTCATTCAGCGAGCGGACAGTCTTACGACCTGATCGCGGAAACGTGCCGCCTTTTGATCGGCCGCCCATTCTTCAGCCGCCAACAGCCGAGCCCCTCAGCGTCCTTCGAACACGGGCGCCCGCTTCTCGATGAA
This sequence comes from Dehalococcoidia bacterium, assembly GCA_038240335.1. Taxonomy (GTDB): domain Bacteria; phylum Chloroflexota; class Dehalococcoidia; order DSTF01; family JACRBR01; genus JBBSDV01. The sequence goes on along the minus strand of JBBSDV010000023.1, from coordinate 10,332 downwards.
CGCCTGCACGCCCTCGGTGAAGTCCTTCGAGCGGAACAGCGGGATCAGCTGCAGGTATACGTGGTGGACGTTCGCCTCGAACGTCTCGTCGAGCGAGAGACGCATCATCCGTTTTGTCGCCTGTACTGCCATCGGCGCATTCGCCGCGATCTCGGCGGCCAGCGCGCGCGCCTCCGGCATCAGCCGGTCAGCTGGGACGACGCTGTTCACAAGACCAAGCTCGAGCGATTGCTGCGCTGTCAGCGTGCGGCCGGTGAACGCGAGCTCGGAAGCCTTCGCCCAGCCGATGAGACGCGGCAGCAGCCACGTGCCGCCGCTTTCGGGCAGCACGCCACGCTTCGTGAAGACGGCGGCCAGCTTCGCCGACTCCGACGCGATCCGAATATCGCAGCCGAGAGCAAGATCGAGGCCGTACCCGGCTGCCGCGCCGTTCAGCGCGCAGATCACGGGCTTGTCGGTCTGATGGAGGACGATCGGCGGCGAGTTCTGCAGGTCGAACTTCGCCGGCAGCCCGCCGGACCCGTTGATGCTGTTGGCGTTCGAGTTGTCGCCCTGCTCCTTCAGGTCGAGTCCGGCGCAGAATCCCTTGCCGGCGCCGGTGAGGATGATCACACGCACGTTGCGATCGTGCTCGGCCTCTCGGAACGCTTCGGAAAACGACGCCAGCATGCCGCCGCTGATCGCGTTCAGCCGATCGGGTCGATTGAGGGTAATCGTTGCGATGAACTCGCTGACGTCGTACGTGAGGTCGCGGTACGTCATGCTGCTGCTCCTTCAAATGAATCTGCGTGATTGCGAACAGGGTAGCGGAACGGGCGCCTACTCAGAGACGCCCGACGGACGAACCGCAGCAAGAGCATCGTCGACGCCGAAACTACATCGCGAACGCGACGCCAGCCCTCAATTGTGCTCTATGGCGCAATGACGCTGACCGTCTTCTGGTACGTCGCGGCGTTCTGCCATGAGAACCACGTCACGCCCTCACGGATGAAGTCGTACGAGAGGCAGTACGTCCCGGCGGCGGCAGGGGCGTTGACCGTCGCCGCATACCCCGTCACTGCACCGCCCGCCGGCACGTTCGCTGCGAGTGTGTTGTGCAACCCGTCCCACACTGCGACCGAGGTACCAGGGCATCCGCCGTTGCGCCAGTGGTAAGCGAGTTTCACCGCGTTGGCACCGCTGGCGGGCCAGGCGAGCGAGCCGGCATTTGTGAACGAGAGCGTTACCGCGGCCGGCGCGCCGGCCGTCATCGTCGCCGGCGTGTTATTCGCGCCCCAGACGACGCCGTACACACCGGTGCTGACGGTAACGGTCGTCGATTTCATCGCGGCGCCCTTCCACGAGAACCACGTCACGCCTTCATGGATCAGGTCGAACGATAGGCAATACGTACCCGGCGCGCCCGGCGTGTTCACCGTCGCAGCGAGGTTCGTCACGCTGCCGCCCGCAGGCACATCAGCGGCGAACGAAGTGTGGATCCCGTCCCAGACCGCGAGCGTCGTGCCGGCGCAGGCGCCGTTGCGCCAGTGATAGGCGAGCCGCACCGCGTTCGGGCCGGTGGCCGACCACGTCAGTGTGCCCGTGTTGGTCAGCGAGATTGCGGGCCGGAAGGCGGCGCCGGCGGCCGCTGTCGGCGGAAACGCGTTCGTGTCCCACTGCACCGAGTACGCCGGCGACGGTGTCGCCGTCGAGGTCGCGGTCGCTGTGCTCGTGTCCGTCGGCGGAATTGCTGTTGCCGTCGCAGTTGGCGTTGCCGTATTCGTCGCCGTCGGCGGCACAGGCGTGTTCGTCCGGGTGGCTGTCGCCGTGGGCGGCACCGGCGTGTTCGTTGCCGTGTTTGTCGCGGTCGGCGGCACGGGCGTGTTGGTGCGTGTCGCCGTCGGCGGTACGGGCGTGTTCGTGCGCGTCGCCGTGGCGGTCGGTGGCACGGGCGTGTTCGTGCGGGTTGCCGTCGGCGGCACCGGCGTGTTCGTGCGCGTCGCGGTCGCTGTTGGCGGCACGGGTGTGTTCGTCGGCGTTGACGCGGCAGGGTTGATCGCCGACGCGGCGTTGATGCGCCCCCAACCGTCGAGGTTGTCGAACCCCGCGGCGCCCATGTCGGTCGCCGTTGATTCCATGCGGCTGACAATCTGGTTCTTGTCCGTGATGCCGGCCGCGATCAGCAGCGCGGCGACGCCGGCGACGTGCGGTGATGCGAACGACGTGCCACCACCGGTTCCGTAGGTGCCCGGATTGCCGTTGCAGTTGCAGAGCGCGCCAAAGACGTTGTTGCCGGGCGCCATGACATCGAGCTCCGGCCCGTAGTTCGAAAAGTACGAGCGGCTGCCGTTGCTGTCGTTCGAACCGACGGCGATCACATTCGGATACGCCGCCGGGTACAGTACGCCGTCGTCGGACGTGTCGGCGTCGCCGGCGTTGTTGCCGCTGGCCGCGACGACGACGACGCCCGAGTTCCACGCATTGTCGATCGAGATCTGTAGCGCCGACGTCCCGCTCGACGCGCCGAGGCTGAGGTTGATCACCTTCGCGCCGTGCGACACCGCCCAGTCGATCCCCTGCGAGACTCCGAACGTGCTGCCGCTGCCCTGGTTGTCAAGTACTTTGACCGGCATGATCTTGCACAGCCAGCAGACACCGGCCCCGCCAGCGCCGTTGTTCGTGTTGGCAGCGACGATGCTCGACACGAAGGTGCCGTGGCCCTGGTCGTCGGTCGTGTTCGTCGTGTTCGCGACGAAGTTATAGCCCGCATTCGCCCCCGTCGTCAGCTTCCCGGCGAGATCGGGGTGCGTGCTGTCCACCCCCGTGTCGACGACGGCGACGATGACTGCCGCGCTGCCGGTGGTCGTATTCCACGCCGTCGGCAGATTGATTTGTGGCAGGCTCCATTGGTATTGCGAGTAGTAGGGGTCGGTCGGCGTCTGGTTCGTCGTGACGACGACGTCAGGCTCAGCGAACGCAACGCTCCCGTGGCGGTGCAGCGCCGCCACAGCGGCGTCGACATCCTGGCCCGCCGTAGGCTGCAGCAGCACGAGGCCGGAACCAGCCGTGCTTGCGGTCGCGTCGCTCCGCGCATCAGCGAGCGCGCGGCCGACCTCGCCGAGCGATGTGCTCTGCTTGAAGTGGACGATGATGTTGCCTGTTCGCTGCGCCGGATGAGGCGCCTTCGCGTTTGCCGGCGTCGTTTCGCCGCGCGACATGGCGAATGTGCCCGCCACGAGCGTTGCCGCGAATAGCCCGAGTACCGCTGCTTTGACGCGCATCGAATTTGACTCCCCAACTCCGGCAACGCAACGCGGTGCGATCTCCGCATCCCCGTTTCAAGTGTCGGTTCGTAGGTGAAAACCCTTAGGGGCGGCTTCGCCGGGAAGCGGGAGGTGAGAGGGGGAGGTGAGAGGGGAAGCGAGAAGAACGGCGAATTGACATAACCGATGTGATAAGTCCAGGACGTGTGGAGAAGGACGTCCTGGGCTGAGCTCGGGATGAGCCCGTGGAATGATTAATGGCTGCGATAACACGAGCGAGTGTAGTGACTTCGAAGTGAACCACCGGCTTCGAGGCGAACTTGACAGACGGGCGAACCGGGTTCGGGGCCGCGTCCTCGGCTATGCGATGCGCCGCTGCTCCGACCGTTTTGGATTTTGGATGGGCGCGACCGTTTGGTTCACGCGCTTAGAGACGCTGCCCCGCCAGGCAGGGTTGTCTGTACCGTATCGCCGCTCGGCCGCGATTTCGACGCGCGGCGCTCGCCTTGGTAATCCTCGGCCTCGCGGCCGCGGTTGCCGCCGGATGTGCTGGCGGCTTGCTGGGTTTCGCGGGCCGGCCAGCATCCGGCTACACATACGGCTCCGGCGAGGCGTTGCGCGTCGCCATTCTCGACGAGACCGGCGGCGACGACTGGTCGCCAGCGATCGATGCGGCGGTGTCACGGTACGGCGATGCCGTACCCGAACTCGCATTCCAGCGCACCGCCGCCGGCGCCAACGTCGTGATCACCGCGCGGCGCTACAACGACGGCGACCCGCCGCAGCTTGCCGGCTACGTGTTTCCGTTCGGCGCCGGTGGCTTCGCCGCCGTGTACGACAGCGATGGCACCGCCTGCAACTACCCCCCGTCGCCCGTACCCGAGCATTGCACCGGTGAGATCGCTACCGTCGACATCTACCTCAACGACATCATCCCGCCCGGCCCGGACATCGAGAATCGCCGCGAGCGCCTGCTGCTCCACGAGCTCGGCCACGCCTTCGGCCTTACCCGCCACAGCCCCGAGTTTGCTGAGGCCACGCTTGCCGCGCGCTACGGATGGTAGCGCGGTGGAGCGGTTGGAGGTGAGAGGTCGGAGGTGGGAATGTTGGATGTTAGAAGGTAGATGTTGGACGCTGCCGATTCCGAACAACCGCCGCCGATAGGCGCGAACGCGGCCAGGGGCGGCCCGATCGAGCGGCTAGCGACGAGCCGCAAGAGATCACACCATCGGCGAGGTAGGGGCTAGGCCGAACATCGTGCGGCCGGCGACTTCGTAGTTGAGCGGGGCGAGCATGACGTGCTGCGTCGCGGTGTGGACGTCGCGGAGGCAGCGCTGGAGCACGGACGTCTCGTAGATCGCCGTGCCGCCCCCGAGCGTGTAGGCGATATCGACAGCCTTCGCCGACTCGGCGGCGGCGTGAGCGCAGGCCATCCGCACCATCGCCCGCTCGTGCATCGTCACCTCTGTGCCGTCGATGCACTTCGTCTGTATCTCTTCGGTGATCTCGTAGAGCCAAGCGCGCGCCCCGCACAGCATCGCCTCGGCGCGCGCGATCTCGTATTGCGCCACTGACCGATCGCGCAGCTTCGACGCGCTGCCCATCGGCGTCTTCTTGGCGGCGAGCGTCGTGAGCTCATCGATCGCGCGGCGAGCGATCCCGAGCGGGATCGGCGCGATCGTGAGCGCGAGGAAGCCGAGTACGGGGAAGCGAAACGCCGGGCCGTCAAGGTAGCGCTTGCCGGACATGAAGCCGATCGCGCGCTCTTCCGGCACGAAGACATCGGCGACCGCCATGTCTCGGCTGCCCGTGCCGCGCAGTCCGGCAACGTGCCACGTGTCGATGATCTCGACCTCGTCTACGGGAAACACCATCGTCCGCCACTCGGGGAAGCCGGCTGCTGAGAGCCGCGGCTTGTCACCATCGAAGATCAGGCTGCCGCCGACGAGCCATGAGCAGTGCGTCGAGCCGCTCGCGAAGGGCCAGCGTCCCGTTACGCGATAGCCGCCCTCGACGGGAACCGCGCGGCCGTTCGGGGCCTGCGCGCCGCCGCTGATCGCACCGTCGCGGAAGACAGCGCGTGCTGCCGCCTCCGGCATGTAGGGCGCGATGATGCTCGTACCCGCGCCGATGCCGACGGCCCAGGACGTCGATCCGTCCGCGATCGCGAGTTCCTCGAGGACGCGCACCATCGTTACGACATCGACTTCGAGGCCGCCGTACTGCTTCGGCAAGATCATGTCGAAGAAGCGCTGATCGCGGAGGATCTCGACGAGCTTCGGCGGGCACTGGCGCCCGGCCTCGGTCTCGTCCGCGAAGCTGCGGATCGTCGGCGCGAGATCGGCGGCGGCGCGGAGCAGGTCGGATGCAGGCTCGGTGGTCATCGCGTCTCCTCGGTGGGAAGCAGGCAAGTAGGCTTGAGTCTAGGCCGCGAACGCGAATGCGTCCATGCGAGTGCGCTTCGGCCCAGCGCATTGTTCCGAACGCGGCGAGCCAGAAGGCACGGGGTCAGGACGGCCGGCCGACCGGATGGTGGCGGATGCCGGGCCGGCGTATTTTCGCGGAGCCGCCTCCTCCGGACCTAGAAATAGATTCGACGGTTAGCATGATCGAACGCGAGCACGATGTGCTCGAAGAAGCCGTGCATCCCCAGAAGATTCTTCGTATCCCAATCCGGGCAGAAGGCGGCATTAACCGTCACGTGTCGCTCGAGAACGTCCATCTCGACGGGATGAATCCACGCCTCGGCGACAGCCTGATTGGCGACCATCAGCTCAATCGGCTTGCCCTCGTTGATGATGAGCCCTAGCGGCGACGCGAACTGACGGTTGAGAAGCGTGATCTCCGCTCCGCTGTCTAGCACCATCTCGACACGCAACTTGAGGCGCCCGCGAGAGAGAAGGACTGGAACGGTTGCTTTGTTGCCAGAGTACATGTACTCGTTTTCAAAGATGACCGTCTTCATCCGATGAAGTACATCTTGCCACCGATGGCGGTCGGGATTTGGGTGACGAACGGTTGGGTCAACCCTTGAGCTTCTACCTCATCGAGGATGTCGCTTACGCATGTTCCAGACGCGACGACGCGGCACGACACGACGGCGATCCACATGCCTTCATATGGGCGAAGATCGTTCATATGGTGGTGAACCCACTCGAAATCATCGTCGGCGGTGGTGGGAGCCGGTGTTGTTGTCATGTCTCAATGTCTCCGCGCTACGAGTCTCAAAGGAAGCATACATCGCAACCGTCGGCGGTCGCTGGAATCGCTTCGAGCGGCTGCGGGTGACACCCGCGCATTGCTTGCGGAACCCGGCAGTTTGTGCCCGCGTGCGGGATTGCAAGCGGCAGGGCTACGGATGCGGGGCAGCGTCTGCCGACAATAACGACAGCACGCATGCGCGAGGCGGTGATCGATGTCGTACTTCAGCAACCTGGTTCGCGCTCTTGCCGGCCGCACGGAACGCGCGCGACCGCACGGCGACACGACGCCCTCGACTGCGTCGTACGAGCTCGCCGCCGTCCAGCAGATGGCGGCGGAGGGCCGCAAGCTCGCGATTTACGACCGCGCGACCGGCCTCTATGCGTACTGGTATCTGCAGCTCCGCGCCGATGAGGAGATCTCGCGGGCGGCGCGCTACGACAAGCCACTTTCGTGCGTTAGCATCTGGGCCGAGACGCCGGACGCCATCGAGCGCGTGCGGGCGGCGCTGAAGGGCGACCTCCTCCGCGACAACGATCTCGCGGGGTACCTGAACAACGGCCACTTCGTCATCCTCCTGCCAGAGACCGCCGGCACCGGCGCCGACATCGTGCTTGAGCGTGTCCGGGGACGCTTCGCGAGCGAGATCACGGGCGCCAGGGTCAGCTTCCCGGCCGACGGCGCCAGCTTCGAGGCGCTGCTCGAGCGCGCCAACGCCGCCGATGCTCCCTCGCCTGCCGCTCCCACGGAGGACGCGGCGTAGCTGGGCGGATGGAAGCTGAAGGTCGGAGGTGGGGTTGTCGGCACGCCGACGTACCAGCAGCAAAAGTGGCCGATTCCATCGTAGCGCAGGCTTTCCACGACCGAACGCTTCTACCTCGCCCGACTTCCGACTTTCGACCGCCGCTGTTGCTACCCGCCCACGGGTATCGCCTGATCGACGACGCGGCGCACGAGATCCGGGAAGTTGCTGCAGATGCTGTCGACGCCGGCTTCGATCATCTTCCCCATGTCGGCCTCGTCGTCGACGGTCCATGTCATGAAGGTCAGGGAGCGCGACTGGCCCTGGCGGACGATTTCCGGCGTGGCGAACGAGTAGTGCACACTGACACCCTGCGCATTCAGTGACAGCGCGAAGCCGAAGAGGTCGGCCCAATCGACGACGCGGCGGCCATCCGTCAGCAGCGCCGCCGCCATCCGTGGCTCGACCGCGCGCATCGCCTGCACGACCTGCGGGTAGAACGAATGCACCTCGCAATCGCCGATCGCACCCGCGTCGCGGACGGCCTTCGCGACATGCTCCTCGATGCCCACCTGCTTGACCTCGATCTGCAGCAGCACATGGCCGCGCGTGAGAGCGAGCACTTCCGCAAGTGTCGGGATCATAGCTCCCTTGAACTTCGGGGCGAACTGCCGCGCTCCCGCGTCGAGCTTGCGCACCGCGTCGAACCTCATCTGCTCGATGTTGCCCGCGCCGTCCGTCGTCCGGTCGACCATCTCGTCGTGGATCAGCACCGGCACGCCATCGGCCGTGGTGTGCACATCGATCTCGATCGCGTCCGCGCCGAGTAGGATCGCCGCCTCGATCCCGGCAAGCGTGTTCTCTGGCGCATGCCCCTTGCAAGCTGCGTGCGAAGTGACGAGCGGTCGCCGCATGATGCTTCTCCTGATACGTCCGCTCGCACGAGACGACGCGCATGGGCCAAACGGCGGCGCACGTCTTTGTCTACGCGCTGTTGTGCGGGATGAGCGAGAGCAGCTTGTCCGCGAGCACGGTGCCGCCGTGCTTGCCCATCGAGACAGACTCCTCGTAGTTGTTATTGCGTCCGGGCGCCATCCACTCGTCCTCCGGCAGAAAGTAGCCCAGCGTGTCGTGCGTCAGCCCGAGAAACAACCGGTGCTGCGCGCCGAGTGAAGCTCGCAGTGGCAGCGCCAATCTCGTCAGCACCTCCCCCGGCGCCGCGAGCGCCTCGATGCTGCCGATGCGCAGGTATCCGCAGTGCGTCGGCAAGAAGGTGCGGCCGTCATGCGAAACGAGCTTCCGCTCCGAGATGCCGGACAGCGCCATCACCATCTGCGCCACATTGCCGCGTCCTGCCACATGCAGGGCGCGCGCGGCCGCCGGCAATCCACCGACCCTGCGCAGCAGCGATAAGCCCGGGCCGGCGCGTCCGACAGCGTTCTGGACGCGCGCGGACAGGCGCTCGAAGTTGAGCGGCAGCTCAAGCACCGGTGTGCGTACGTCGATGCCGTCTCCGATTGGATCAGCCTCGCTCAGTGACTCGACGGCGGCGCGCGCCACGCCTTCGCCGAGCGTTTGTGCGTGCTCGATCGCGCCGTCGTGCAGCGGATTGACGTCGCCGAGGGCGCCATTGACATAGATCGCAACACCGCCGCCGGCATCTCGCTCGATGGCGTCGACGGCGTAGCCACACCAATCGCGCGAGATCTCGTGCGACGTCGGGCCAATCGTCGTTGGGTGGCAGGCGTAGTTCGCGAGCGTCGCGATCGGCGCTCCGGCAGCGGTACGAAACTGCAGCGTCGTCAGGGTCTCGTCGGTCTCGGGCCATCCGCGGCGGTTGCGCACGAGGCCGCCGAACGCCCGCGTCGCCACCCGCCCCTCTGCGGCCACCAGCGCCTGATGCGCTTCCCAGATCGCGCTCGCGGCCCGGTGCGCGACGTGCGTTACATAGGCGCCGCCCGTACCGCCCCAGAGTCCCTGCATGTCCGGACTGGCATGGCTGTGCGTGCAGGCGATGATGATGTTCGATGCTGGCAGTTTCGTCAACCGTGCCGCGTCTTGTCGGATCGTTTCCAACAACGGGCCGCTCGCGCCGACGAGATCGAGTACGGCAAGCACAAACGCGTGCTCTCCGTCCGACACCGCGAGGGCACGGCACTGCGGCTCGTCGTGAACGCCGGTCGCCCGTCGCTGCCGGTAGGAGCCGAAACCGCCGAGGTAGACCCCGGTCGTCAGGTCATCGGCGCGCGGCGCGATCGAGACGACGGCGGCGCCGGCGAGCATCGTGCTCAATCGAACTCACGCAGCACGTCCTCGATGACGTGCCGCGGCGTCAGCCAGAGCACGATCGCGAGCCCAAGTGTAAGCACGAGCAGGTCGTCGAGCTGACCGATCACCGGGATGAAGTCGGGCAGAATATCGATCGGCGAAGCAACGTACAACAGCACACCGGGCATGATCGCCTTTGCCGTCGCCGGCACGTCCGGGTCGCGAAACAGCGCCCATGCGAACGAGAGCTTCTTGCGCAGCGATAGCGCCATGATGCGTCGGCGGAGGTCATGCTTCATACGTCGAGTATAGGCGACGGCGGCCGTGCAATCGCATCCCAATCGGGGGACCTGTCGAAGCTCGGCCCGCCATCGGGTAATGGACGAACAGGCGGCAAGGCGCCTACACTCCGGCATGGGAACGAGCAACAGCCGCACCGCGAAGGGGTACGTGCGCGACGAGGCGCTATGGGGCTTCGTCGCGACCGTCTTCCTGACGGGCATCATGCGTGTCGCACAGGCAAGCGGTGTCACGCGGATGGATATACCGCTGATGCTCGGCACGATGATCACTCCGGATCGTGATCGTGCGAAGGTGGCTGGTTCCGTCGTGCATCTGGTCAACGGATGGCTCTTCGGCGGCGTCTATGCGGCCGCGTTTCATTCCTGGCGACGATCCGGCGTGCTTGCCGGAGGCCTTATCGGTCTCGTACACGGTCTGTTTGTGCTTGTCGCGGTGATCCCATTGCTGCCGGGCGCACACCGCCGCATGGCCTCCGACTTCACCGGCCCGCAACCGACGACGCGCCTCGAGCCGCCGGGCTTCATGGCGATCAACTACGGCCGCCGCACGCCGATCGTGACGCTCGTCGCGCACGTC
>JBBSDV010000022.1:0-22879 GCA_038240335.1 Dehalococcoidia bacterium | reverse complement strand
GGAGAAGATTCAGCAGGCGAAGGAGCTTTCGAGCACCCAGAACAACGCCGAGTACGAGGACGCGAAGAACGAGCAGGCGATGGTCGAAGGGCGGATCGCGCAGCTCAAGAGCCTGTTGATGAACGCGACGATCATTGACGAAGACGGCGCCCACCGCTCGAAGCAGGTGATGCTCGGCAGCCACGTCAAAGTGAAGCTCGATCAAGGCAAGGTACAGGAATACACGATCGTCGGCCCGGCGGAGGCCGATCCGCGCGACGGCAAGATCAGCAACGAATCGCCGGTCGGCCGCGCGCTCATCGGCAAGAAGCTGAACGACGAAGTGGAAGTGAGCGCGCCGAAGGGCATGATCTCGATGAAGATCACGAAGATCAGCTAGCCCGGGCGTCCGCGCTGCCTCGATCCCTTGTCCCTTCGCCCTCACTGCGTCACTTCGGCGAGCGCGGCCTCGACACATGCTCGCTTTCGCGCCGCTGTCGCCGCGCGGTGGTGTCGGCGCCCGAGGCGAGATTCTTCGCGGGCTCAGAATGACAGTCGCCTGAGGTGCGGGCGTGGCGTTTGCCGTGAGGCCGGCGCGTTCGCTCGATGTTACGTTGGCGCTGTCAGTCCGGAGTGATGTTGAGCGTTCGGGGCCTGATTCTTCGCGGGCTCAGAATGACAATCGCGGGGGTCGACGACCAACGACTGCTACTCCGGCAGGGCCTGCGTGAGCGGTACGAAGGGCAATGCGAGCGACTCCGCGAGCGCTTCGTAGGTGACCGCGCCTTCGCTGACCAGCACGCCCTTTGCCAGCGAGGCATCGGCGAGCAGTGCCTCGCGCGTGCCGAGGGCGGCGAGCTTGAGGATGTACGGCAGGGTGGCCGCGGTGAGCGCGGCTGTCGACGTAATCGGCACGGCGCCGGGCATGTTCGCGACGCAGTAGTGGACGACGTCCTCGGCGACATAGATCGGATCGGCGTGCGTCGTCGGGTGCGAGGTCGCGCACGTGCCACCCTGATCGATCGAGACATCGACGATGACCGCGCCGGCGCCCATGCTCCGCACCATTTCGCGCGACACGAGCCGCGGCGCCGACGCCCCGGGAACGAGCACGGCGCAGATGAGGATGTCGGCATCGCGGAGCGTCTGGGAGATCGCGAGCGGGCTCGACATGAGCGCCGTCGTGCGGCCGGGCCAGAGCTGCTGGACGTGCCGCAGTTTTTCGAGCCGGGTATCAAACACAGTGACGCGCGCACCGAGGTTGATCGCCGTCTCGATCGCATTTTCGGCGACGATACCGGCGCCGAGGACGACGACGTGCGCGGGCGGCGCGCCGGGTAGCCCCGAGATCAACTTGCCGCGCCCCGGCCCCGGCTTCCGCAGGTACTGTGAGGCGATCTCGGTCGCCATGCGGCCGGCGATCTGGCTCATCGGCGTCAAGAGGGGCAGCGATCCGTCGGCGAGCTGCACGGTCTCGTAGGCGATCGCGGTGACGCGCGAGTCGATAAGCGCGCGCGTCAGCGCGGGCAGGGCGGCGAGGTGCAGGTATGTGAAGAGGGTCTGGTTGTCGCGGATGAGGCGGTACTCCGGCTCGAGCGGCTCTTTGACTTTGACCAGCAGGTCGGCGCGGGCCCAGACGTCGCGAGCGGGCTCGACGATCGTTGCGCCGGACGCCGCGTACGTGGCATCGGAGACGCCGATGCCGCTTCCGGCGCCCGCTTCGACGAGGACGGTGTGGCCGGCGTCGCAGAGGGCGTGTACGCCCTCCGGCATGAGCCCGACGCGGTATTCCTCGCACTTAATCTCTCGAACCGTTCCGATGATCATCGATGCACTTTCTATGGCTCGCCGGCTTGGTCGCTAGTCCGTAGCGGCGGATGGACGCGTGTCGAGTTACACCACAATAAGTATCGAACGGGAGCGCCGGGCGTTACGTCGCGGTGAGGCGTGCCGATGCTGCAATCGCGTACCGAATGCGGGAGACGTCGGAAAGCGTGCCCCAAACAGGGTGCTTGAAGAGGCCGGACGCCGCATATCAGCGGGCACGATTGTGTGCAGTCGATGTCCTTTTTGGCCGGCGCTTGCGGGTGATGTGGAGATTCGGGGCCAGATTCCTCGCAGGCTCAGAATGACAGGCTGCGGGGGTGCTATGTGCTGTAGACGTGCGGTCGGGAACGCGGGCTGAAAGCCCGCGCCACGGAGCGAAACCTCGCGCCGAATGCTGGAGAAACCGGGAGCCGGGCATGAACATGGTGCTGACCAAAACCGCACGCTGCTATCGGCCGCTTCAAGACGTGGGAAGTGACGGCGCGGAACGCGGCCGAACGCCCGCGCACGATAAGGAAAGCCGCGCCGCGGATCGGACAGCGGTCTGGCAGCATCCGTGTTGATGGCGCTTATAGCTTGAGGGCGAGGATGTCGCGGTAAATGTTGCCGTTCGCCTTGACGTGAACCTGGACGCTCATAATCCGCACCTTCAGGCGCCCCGGCTCGTCGTCGAAGAACAACTCATCGCCCTTCTCGAACCGGTACTCCGTGGCGAGGGTGGCGAGCAGGCGGCCGCGTTTCGGAGTAAACGGATCCGACTCGTAGATCTCGGTCTTCATCGGCAGCCTCTATTCGTAGCGAAGCGCTTCCGCGATCGGGATGCTGGAAGCCTGCCGTGAGGGGATCAGCGTCGTCAAGACAGACGCGACGAACACGGCGACGGCCATGAGCACGATCTGCAGCCATGGTACGTAGAATGACGTGAAGCCGGCAGTGCTGAAGGCATCGCTTTGGAGCAGCTGGCTTGCGAGCAGGAGCGCGAGCCAGATGCCGTTGACGATGCCGAGCACGGCGATGAACGCAGACTCGAGGATGAACATCAAGGCTACGCTGGCGCGGCTGAACCCGATCGCGCGCATGAGGCCGATCTGCTGGCGACGCTCGACGACGGTGCGGAAAGCGATCACACCGAGCGCCGCGAGGCCGACGCCGAGGCCGAGCGCCATGAAGCCCTGGATCAGATAGAAGAACGCGGTACTGAGGGCCTGCGACTTCTCGACCTGGCGCTGGATCGACACTGCCGAGACGCCGTTCTCGGCGAGCGCGGTCTCGATATTGGCGGCCTCCGCGCGGGCGTCGAGGCCGGGCTTGAGGCGGACGTAGTAGCGCGAGAAGAGGGGCGGGAACGTCGTCTGCTCGGCGGCGCTATTGATCCACATGCCGGCGTAGGTCTCGCTCGGGCCGCGGTTCATGATGCCGATAATGTGCACGGGCTTCCGCTTGCCGCGGGCGGTGTCCTGGATCATCATCGCGAACGGCGCGAACGTCCTGACGCCGCTCTTGTAGTCGCTGAGGGTGAAACGGGTCTCGGTGAGGTTGGCGTAGTTGATGCCCGGCACGACGCTGCCGTCGATGATCGCGTTGTCGCCGCTGGCCTTCACCGCGTCCCATGCCTCGCGATCCGTCGCGTAGCCCTCGGCGCGCGCCTGCAGGCCGATCGTGTTCTCGGCCAGGAAGGCGTCGTCGGCGCCGAGCACCTTGAACGGCTTTCCAGGTTCGCCCTTGTTGAACGCGTCCAGTTCCGAGATCTGTGTCGTGCGTGGATTCGCCACCATCACCTGCGACAGCGTGTCGATCTTCGATGTGTCGTAGAACGCGCGATCGAGCGCTTCGCCTAGCGGGCCGAGGCGGTTCCCGTGGGCATCTCCTGAGAAGGCGTTGATGGGCAGCGCTGCTACCTCGATGTCCCAGCCGCCGCGCGAGTCCGGGCTGAGGAAGAGGCGGCGGAAGTTGAGGCTCATCGTCGAGATCATCACCAGCGCGAAGACGACGAGAGACAGCATGGCGATCGTCATGCCCGTGCGAAATTTGTTCGCGAGCGGGTAGGCGATCGACGTCCGCACGGCGGGCACCGCCCGCGCGAAGACGAGACCGACGGCGCGCAGCGACCCCAACAGGAGGTCGGCGTTGTAGATGACGATAAACGTCGCGGCGGCCACCATCAGCACGCCGCCGACGAAGAATGTCTCGAGGCCGGGGTTCAGCGGGCCGGTGATGCGGCGCAGGTGGTCGCCGGCGACGAGCACCCAGAGGACGATCACAGCCACGCTCGTCGCGGTGAACGCGGGGCGCTCGCGCGCGCCAAATGCGCGCGCGACGGACGCGCCGCCGATGAGGATCAGCGACACGCCGGTACCGAACGCCCATGCCCGATCGCCATACAGACCGAAGACCGTGAGCGCTATGCCGCCGATCACGAACACCGCGCCGGCGACGCCAGTCCAGACGCCTGTGGCACGCGGAGCGGGTTCGTTCAGCTCACGAATGGCGGCAACGATGCTGAGCTTGCTCACGCGCCACGACGACAGCACGACCGTCACGAACGTCAGGACGACGCCGAGGCAGTAGGCGACGACGAGACTGCGTAGCGTCACGTGAAACACGATCGCGACGTCGAAGCGGTTGAAGATGTACGTCATCGCGCGCGTCATGACGATGGACACGATGACGCCGAGCACCGCGCCGACGAGGGCGGAGGTGACGCTGTAGGCCATCCCTTCGGCCATGAACGACTCGATCAGTTGCTGCCGCTTCATGCCGACGGCGCGCGACATCCCCATCTCGGGCCGCCGCTCGGCGGCCAGCATGACGAGAATGAGGAACACGAGCAGCAGCCCGGCGGCGATCGAGAACAGACCGAGGACGACGAAGATCGCGCTCATGTTCGAGCCCAACTCCTGCGCGCGGTCGATGCGATCTTGCTTGATCGACGTCACCTGGTAGAGCGATGACCGAATCGACTTGATCAGGCTGCTGCGGACCGTGGCCGCGTTGCCGAGCGAGTCGCGAACACCGCCGGTGTTCGAGATCGCGACAAAACCTGCGCCAGACTTCGTACCGTGCAGGAGCTGCGCCGTCGGCAGAGTGACAACGAGTCCGTTGGGTGCGCCCTGCGTCCAGCCGGTGAGGTACTTGTCCTGCACAAAGCCGACGATGGTGAGGTTGCGCGGCGTGCGGTTGACGAAGACGTCGATGCGATCACCGAGGCGCAGGCTGAGCGCCTGTTGCGTCGATGTGTTGGCGAGCGCTTCGTTCGGTTTGAGCTGGACGAGCGGATACATCTGGCCATTCGGGGCGACGATGTCCTCCTCGAACCCCTCCGTGTGCCGCGGATCGAGCCCCATGATGACGACCTGCGGCTCGGCGCGGTTGGCATCGCGATTCTTTACCGGCGCGGCGAAGCGCAAGCCGGGCATGACCCCGTCGACGTCGGGGCTGCCGTTGAAGTCGGTGATGATGCCATCGCTGATTTGTTGCGGCACGACGCCGGGCGCGGCGATCTGCTCCTCGGTGAGGCTCGGCGCCGTCTCATTCGCCCGGACCTGCACGATCTCATCGACGTGGCCGAGCTTGTTATAGCTGTCGTTCGTGATGCTGTAGTTGACGGTATCACCGACGGAGAACGCGGCGGAGACGATCACCGTCGACAGCATCAGGCCGAGGACGATGAGCACCGACTGCGCCTTTCGGCGCGGGATGTTGCGCAGGCCGATCGAGAAGAGGATGGGATTGCGCGCCCAGACGGCGGCGACGGCGATGAGCGACACCGCGAGCAGGACGAGGAGGACGATCATGATGATCGTTATCGGGATGCCGAGAAAGTCTGTCATCGAGCGCCTTCCGGCGGCGGGTGCGCGCGCGTGATGTGCATGCTTGCGCCGCCGTTCTGTCGATCCTACGACCGGCGTCGATCGACGGATGATCGTCGGGCCGCGCAGCGGCGGTTCGGCCATCTTATGGCATGAACATGAACGCAGCAACGCGTCATCGCGCGGGATTGGCGCGTCGAAATGTTGCGAGCTGCAGGAAGAAACCCGAAAGGTCAGCGGGCGGCCATTGTCGCATTGCCGAGTCGCTTGCCGCCGCAGATTCGCGGCGAAACACCGACGCTTTTAGCGCGCCGTCCAGCCGCCGTCGACGACGAGGGCGTGACCGGTGACGAAGGAGGCGTCGTCGGAGGCGAGAAAGAGGGCCACGCTCGCCACTTCCTCCGGCGTGCCTATGCGGGCGAGGGCTGCGCCCTGCTGCATGAACTGGCGGCCGCCCTCGGTGGAGAACAGCGGGTCGGTCATGGCCGTTTCGATCCAGCCGGGGTTGATGCAGTTGACGCGGACGCCGCGCGCGCCGTAATTCGTCGCGTAGTGACGGGTGAGGCCGACGACGCCGTGCTTCGCCGCGGTGTAGCCCTCGAGGCCCGGGAACGGCACGCTGATCAGCCCGAGCATCGACGACAGGTTGACGATAGCGCCGCCGCCGCGCGCGGCCATCGCCTCTGCGCCGTGCTTGCAGCCGTACTGGACGCCGCTGAGGTTGATCGCAATCATCTTGTCCCACTCCGCCATGCCGATGCCGGCGTTGTTGACGAGGACGTCGAGGCGGCCGAACGCGCCGATCGCCGCCTTGATCGCCGCTTCGACGTCGGATTCGATCGAGGTATCGCAGTGATTGGCGATCGATGTCTCGCCGATCTCGGTGGCAACGGCGCGCGCGGCCTCGTCGTTGATGTCCGAGACGACGACGTTCGCGCCTTCGGCCGCGAACCGCATCGCCGTCGCGCGGCCGATACCGGCGCCGCCGCCGGTTACCAGCGCTGTCTTGCCGAGAAGCCGGTCGGTCATGATGTTGCTCCTGATCGAATCGATATGTCGGGTGTGCTGCACTGTGCATGGGGTCAGGTTTGTGCGCAAGGGAGATGCGACGTGGGGGCGTGTGAAGCGGTTTTGGGAGTTGGGCTCAGTCGTGCGTTGTTTCTATCGAGATCGGAAGTTTGGAGACAACCGAACGAGATTCTTTGCTGGCGCTCTGAATGACATGCCTCTCGCCTCTCGCCTCTCGCCTCTCGCCTCTCGCCTTCTCGCTTCTCGCTTCCCGCCTCCGCAACCCCGCGCTACGCTGGCGGCATGAATCACCGGATCGCCGTCCTTCGGGGCGATGGCATTGGGCCGGAGATCGTCGACGAGACGCTGCGGGTGCTCGGCGCGGTCGGCGGGCGTTTCGGGCACGAGTTCGTGTTCGTCGAGGCGTATGCGGGCGGCGAGGCGTGGGACCGTTACGGCGAACATCTGCCGGCCGTGACGATCGAGACATGCCGAGCCGCCGATGCGATTCTCAAGGGGCCGTTCGGCGGTCCGACGGACCAGGCGAATGATCCGAAGTGGGCCGGCGTGGAGACGACGGCAATCCTCGGGCTGCGGCGGGCGTTCGATCTCTTCATGAACTTGCGGCCGGTCGTCGTCTATCCGGAAGTGATCGCGCTCTCGCCTTTGCGGCCGGAGATCGTCGAGGGCGCCGACATGCTGATCGTGCGGGAGTTGACGAGCGGCATCTATTTCGGCGAACGGGGCGAGCGCATGGTCGGCGGCGAGCGGCAGGTGTGGGACACAGAGGCCTATACCGAGGGCGAGATCGCGCGGATCACGCACGGCGCGTTCCGGTTGGCGCAGGGGCGTCGCAAGCACCTGACGTTGGTCGCGAAGTCGAACATCCTCGATAGTTCGGTGCTGTGGCGCGATGTGTTGGCGACGATCGCGCCGCAGTATCCCGACGTCGCGCACGACTACCTGCACGTCGACAACGCATCGATGCAGATCATCAGTAACCCACGCCAGTTCGATGTGATGCTGACGAACAACATGTTCGGCGACATCCTTAGCGACGAGGCGAGCGTGCTTGCGGGTTCGCTCGGCATGCTCGGCTCGGCCAGCCTGAACGCCGACGGATTCGGCATGTACGAGCCGATCCACGGCTCGGCGCCCGACATCGCGGGCGCCGGCAAGGCGAACCCGATCGCGATGATCATGAGCGCGGCGATGATGCTGCGGTTGTCCTTCGGCCTCGAAGCCGAGGCGGCGGCGGTGGAAGGCGCGGTGCGGAGCGCACTCGCGGCCGGCATGCGGACGGCGGACATCGCCGGCGCGGGCGGCAATCTCGTTTCGACGCAGGCGCTCGGCGCGGCGGTCGAGCAACGGCTCGCTGGATAGAACGATCAACAGATGGCCACAGAGTTCAGAGATCTGGGGATGGCCTGATGCTGCCTGACGGGCAATCGGCGGCTACGCCAGCAGCGACGGTCGACCGGGCAACCACCCACCTGGCGACGCACCCAAGCATCTTCAAGGCATGAACGAACGCGATCTCCGGGTGTTCGTGACGCGGCGGCTGCCTGGCGACGCGCTCGAGCGGCTCGCCCAATCGGTGACCGTCGATCTGTGGCCGGAGGATCTGCCGCCGCCATACGACGAACTGCGGCGCCGCACGGCGGCCGTGCACGGCATCATCGCGCTGCTCACGGATCGCATCGATGCGGCGCTGGTCGACGGTGCGCCGCTGCTGCGCGTCGTGAGCAACGTCGCGGTCGGGCATGACAATATCGACCTCACGGCGGCAGCGAGGCGCGGCATTCGCGTCGGCAACACCCCCGGCGTGCTGACGGAAACGACCGCGGATCTCGCGTTCGCGCTGATCCTCGCGGCGAGCCGGCGCATCGTCGAAGCGGATCGCTTCGTCAGGAACGACAACTGGCGCACGTGGGATCCGAGCCTCCTGCTGGGCCACGATGTACACGGCGCGACGCTCGGCATCGTCGGCTTCGGGGCGATCGGCCGGGCCGTGGCGCGTCGCGCCGGCGGCTTCGGCATGCGCGTGCTGTATGCGACGACCCGCGACGCGACCGCGGAGGATGCGCATCTCGGGGCGCGCGTCGATCTCGATGCCCTACTGCGGGAGGCGGCGTTCGTCAGCCTGCACGTGCCGATGACGCCGCACACGGCGAAGATGATCGGCGAGCGCGAACTGCGGATGATGCGCAGCGACGCGGTGCTGGTCAACACATCGCGCGGTGGCGTCGTCGATCAGGATGCGCTCGTCCGTGCACTGAACGAAGGATGGATCGCCGGCGCTGGACTCGATGTTGTCGACGTCGAGCCGATCCCGCGGGACGATCCGTTGCTGCACGCGCCGAACGTCGTGCTGCTGCCGCACATCGGCAGCGCGAGCCATGTTACGCGAGCGCGGATGGCGGCGCTGGCGGTCGACAACTGCCTGGCGGGACTTCGCGGCGAGCCGCTACTGCACGAAGTTTGTCGTTTGTAGTTCGTAGTTGGTAGTTGGTAAAGCGCGCGGCGGGGGCATGCAGGTGGGGTGGGATCCGTCGGCCCTTCGCGGAGAGCGCCCATCTTGCGATTGCGCGTAACGCAACGATCACTTCGGCGAAATGTGTTCGTAACATGGCGAACATATTCTCCTCATAGCGAAATAGAACAGGGGAGGAGACTTATGGAGACATTTCCGAACTCGGGAGATACCGCTTGGGTGCTGGCGGCTTCGGCGCTGGTGCTCTTCATGACGCCCGGGCTGGCGTTCTTCTACGGCGGCTTCGTCCGCAACAAGAACGTCCTCGGTACGATCATGCAGAGCTTCATCGTGATCGGGCTCGTCGGCATGATCTGGGTGATCATCGGCTACTCGCTGGCGTTTGGGCCCGATGTCGGCGATTGGGGGATCATCGGCAACCTCGATTACTTCGGGCTGAAGGGCGTCGGCTCGGGGCCGGGCGGCCAGTTTCCGGGGGTGCCGCACGAAGGCTTCATGGCCTTCCAGCTGATGTTCGCGATCATCACGCCGGCGCTGATCACCGGGGCATTCGCCGAACGCGCAAAGTTTGGCCCGTTCCTGATTTTCATGGGGCTGTGGTCGTTGCTCGTGTACGCGCCCGTCGCGCACTGGGTGTTCTTTTCCGACGGCTGGATCTTCGCGAACCTCAAGGGCCTCGACTTCGCCGGCGGCACGGCGATCCACGTCAACGCGGGCGCGGCGGCGCTGGCGGCGGCGCTGGTGTTCGGGCAGCGCAAGGGCTTCAAGGAAGAGCCGATGGAGCCGCACGATGTGACGATGATCGTGCTCGGCACGGGCATCCTCTGGTTCGGCTGGTTCGGGTTTAACGCCGGCAGCGCGGGCGGCGCCAACGCCCAGGCGGTCAACGCTTTCGTCGTGACGACGACGGCGGCGTCGACGGCGGCGATGACGTGGACGCTGATGAGCTGGTGGATCGGCGGCAAGCCGAGTGTCGTCGGCGCGGCGGCGGGCGCGGTGGCTGGACTCGTCGCGATCACGCCCGCATCGGGCTATGTGCAGCCGATGGAGTCGATCGCGATCGGCATCGGCGCCGGCGTGTTTTGCTTCCTCGCTGTGCAGTGGCGGACGCGAGGCAGCCTCGATGACTCGCTCGATGTCGTCGGCGTCCACGGCGTCGGCGGCCTCTGGGGCGCGCTCGCCACCGGCATCTTCGCGGTGGCGGCATTCGGCGGCGTCGACGGCCTGACACACGGCGGCGGGGTCGACCAGTTGTGGCGGCAGGCGGTGGGTGTGGCGGTCGTCGCTCCCTACTCATTTATCGTCACCTTCGTCATACTCAAGGCGCTCGATCTGACCATCGGAATCCGCGTCAGCGAAGAGGACGAGATCGCCGGCCTCGACGTTTCGCAGCACGGCGAACGCGCGTACATCTTCGGCGGCAGCGGTCCCGTGCTCGGTATTCCGGAAGCAATTCCGGTGCATACGGATGTCCACGGCGTGCCGATGGGTGCCGAGCACAGCATGCACACGGAAGCGGGCACGCTCGCCCACTAGCGCCAGAGGTTTTGTTACGAGATGAAGAAGATAGAAGCGATCATTCGCCCCGAGAAGCTAGACGAGGTGAAGCACGCTCTGGCGGAGAAAGGCTACATCGGGCTAAATATCGTCGGGGTGACGGGACGCGGCGTGCAGAAGGGCATCGTCCACGGCGGCCGCGGCGGGCAGTCGTACTCCGTCGACATGCTGCCGAAGGTGAAGCTCGAGATGGTGGTGATCGACAGCTGCGTCGACGAGGTGATCGGCGTGATTGAGGAATCGGCGCGCACCGGGAACATCGGCGATGGCAAGATCTTCGTCATGCCGGTCGAGCAGGCGATCCGCGTGCGGACGGGCGAGCGGGGTGACATCGCGGTATAGGTGGACGGACGCGTGCTGAAAGCGCGCGCGCCGGGAAGTTGCGCCGAAGTGCGTTAGGGCGCGAGAGCGCGGACGGAATGGAGAGAGGGACTGTGGACTACTACAAGGCCGAATACATCTGGATCGACGGCACGAAGCCAACGGCGAAACTGCGCTCGAAGACGAAGATCGTGCCGAAGGGCGAGCAGCCGCCGATCTGGGGCTTCGACGGCTCGAGCACGAACCAAGCGCCGGGCGCGAACTCGGACTGCGTGCTGAAGCCGGTCTTCACCTGTCCCGATCCGCTGCGCGGCGGCGACAACGTGCTGGTGATGACGGAAGTGTTGCTGACCGACATGCGGCCGCACCCGACGAACACACGGGCGGCGTGCGTGAAGACGGCGAAGAAATACGCCTCGCACGAGATGTGGTTCGGCATCGAGCAGGAATACACGTTCTTCGAGGGCGCAAAGCCGCTGGGCTGGCCGGATAACGGCTTCCCTGCGCCCCAGGGCGGCTACTACTGCGGCGTCGGCGCCGATGAGGTCTTCGGGCGCGAGATCGTCGAGGCGCACACGGACGCCTGCCTGGCCGCGGGGCTGAAGATCGCCGGCACGAACGGCGAGGTGATGCCGGGGCAATGGGAGTTCCAGATCGGTCCGATCGGCCCGGTCGAGGCGTCCGACCACCTGTGGCTCGCGCGCTGGCTGCTGTACCGGGTGGCCGAGGACTTCGGTGTCGCCGCAACGCTCGACCCGAAGCCGGTAAAGGGCGACTGGAACGGAGCGGGCGCCCACACCAACTTCTCGACGAAGGAGATGCGTGCCGCCTACAAGCCGTGCGTCGCCGCTGCTGAGGCACTGAGCAAGAAGCACGCGCTGCACATCGAGAACTACGGCCACGGCATCGAGCTGCGGCTCACGGGCCAACACGAGACGGCGTCGTTCCTCGAGTTCAGCTACGGCGTCTCCGACCGCGGCGCGTCGGTGCGCATCCCGTGGCAGGTAGCGATCGACAAGAAGGGCTACATCGAAGACCGGCGGCCGAACGCCAACATGGACCCGTACACCGTGACGCGGCTGATCACCGACACCGTCTGCAGCGCCATGGAGGGCGGTTCGTCGAACGGCGTCGCGAGCAACGGCGCGACAACGGCGAAGGTGATGGCGAAGGCGGGATCGCGTAAGTAGAGGCTCGAGGCTGGATGGCGGATGCCGGATGGCGGCGTCCGGCCGAGCGTGTCGCATGCGGAGAGTTCTGGCTTTCGTCGTAGCCGGGCGGTAGCCGCTTACAAAACGAGCGAGAAGGAGGCCTTCCATTGTGGGAGGCCTCCTCGTTTTTCGCCGACCATCGTGCCGGCGACCGCGTTTGACGTGCGTGCGAAGTGCGGCGATCGGTGTGTTACGATCCGGAGTGATGCGACGGATAAATTACCGCACGGCCGCGACGATGTTTGTCTTTACGGCGCTCTGGTTCGTCATCGGCTTCGTCGTGCTGCAGACGCCGATCCCGGCGGCGCTCGGCATCCACAGCGCGATGCTGGTGGCGTGGCTGCTGCTGTTCTTCGCGATCCTCGCTCTCTCCGGCGCGACACTGACGCTCGCCGCGATCAACGGCATCTTCCCGCCGCGCGGCCGTCGCAGCGCAGCGTCGCCGGCCACCAACGCTCCTGCCGCGCTCGCGTCCACAGCGCCATCAGCGGCGGACGACGCGACCACCGATCCCGACGGCCAGCCACTGCCGTGGACGCAGTCGCCGCTGGCAGCGAGCAGCGGCCAACGTCGCTGGCGCGGCAATGCGCCGCGCTCGACGGCGCGGCGCGACCGCTAGCGCATGCCCACTGTCCGCGTCCATGGCATCGATGTGTGGTACGAGCGCAGCGGCAGCGCCGGGCCGCTGTTCGTCCTCACGCATGGCTTCGCCGGCCCGGGGTGGCCCGGCATCATCGACGACTTCAAGGCGCACTTCGACCTCCTGGTCTATCACGTGCGCGCGCACGGCAAGACGCGCGGCGACGGCGATCTCGAGAACGTCACCGTGCCGCAGTTCGCCGCCGATCTCGCGGGCCTGCTGGACGCGCTCGGGATCGAGCGAGCGCACATCGGCGGTGTCTCGATGGGCGGCATGATCAGCGCGCAGTTTGCCTGCGACTTTCCGGATCGCGTGCGTTCGCTCTCGCTCTGTGACACGACGGCCGGCAACGGCGCGGGGCCGAGCGAAGCGGCGAGCGAGGCCGAGCGCGGCGTCCGCGCGGCGTTCGAGCGGATGGCGCACATCGTCGAGAAGTACGGCATGGAGGGGCTGACGGAGCGCGAGAATCGCTACCGCCGCGAGGGCGATGCCTACGCCCACCTCGCGGCGCTCACCTTCGACCAGCAGGACGAACAGAACAACCGCAACAAGCTTCGCGACATGGCCGCCGACGGATATCTCGCGGCGAACCGAGCGCTGCGCGAGCGTCCCGATCTGACGTCACGTACCCCGCGGATCGAGGCGCCGACGCTGATCTCGTGCGGGGAGTGGGATGCCTTCTACCCATGCGCCGAACGCGATCACAGCCTCATCCCGCATTCGCGGCTCGTGACGATTCGGGGAGCGGCGCACGCGACACCGGATTACCAGCCGCAGCTCTGGAAGCGCGCCGTCTTCGACTTCATCGCCGACGCCGAGTCCGGCCGCGACGTGCGCGGCGAGCGCGATCTGTCGGGGTAGCGGCGGTCGAACTCTCGATGACAAGGATGCGCCCTACCATTAGTCACCCAGAGCGAAGCGAAGGGTCTTGATCGAGCGCTGTTGCCGTCCGGGCACCTAGCCCCGCGTCGTCTTGTGCGATGCCACTGACGTTCACGATCGTTTAGAGCGCTGTCGCCGCCGGCACGTGCGGCCTCACCAGCAAGATGCTTCGCCGGCGCTCTGCATGACAGCGGTGACGCTCTGCATGCTCATCCGAGAGTGCGGCGGCGACATCAGAACAAGCGGGAGTGCAGTCGCCGCAACGACTGCCGGGGATCCGGGGGTGTCCCCCGGAAACACTCTTTTTTCTCGTTCATCTGTAGCCGGGTACGCGCAAGCGGACACGGCGAACCACCGACCAAGCGCGTCACACCGCGGGCCAATTCGACACTGCACTCACTCGACGACGGATGCGGCGAGCTGCACCCGTAATGATCGAGCCGTCGCCACCACTACAATGGGACGCAACCACAACACCCAACTCCGGAGGCTTCGATGTCCCATACCGAGATCACAATGTACGGCACGGCGTGGTGCAGCGACTGCAAGCGCACGAAGAAGTTCTTTGGCGAGCAGCGCGTCCACTACGAATTCGTCGACATCGATGGCAACGCCGAGGGGCTCGCCGCGGTCGAGGAGGCGAACAATGGCAAGCACGTCATCCCGGTGCTCGTCTTCGGCGACGGATCGAAGCTGATCGAGCCATCGAACACGGAGCTGGCGAAGAAGCTCGGGCTGCAGACGAAGGCGAAGAACAAGTTCTACGACCTGATCGTCGTCGGCAGCGGACCCGCCGGTTTGACGGCGGCGTTCTACGCCGCGCGCGAAGGCATCGAGACGCTCGTCATCGAGCGTGGCGGCGTTGGCGGGCAGGCCGGGATCACGGAGCGCCTCGACAACTTCCCGGGCTTTCCGGAGGGCGTTACCGGCTCCGAGTTCGCCGACCGGCTGCGGCAGCAGGCCGAGCGCTTCGGCGTCGAGATCCTCTCGGCGCAGGAAGTGACCGGCATCGAGACGGACGGCGACTATCGCATCGTGCGCACATCGGACGGCGGCGTGTATTCGTCGTACGCCGTACTGCTGGCGCTCGGCTCGACCTACCGGCGGCTCGACGTTCCGGGCGAGGAAGACTTCATCGGCGCCGGCATCCACTTCTGCGCGACCTGCGACGGCGCGTTCTATCGCGACAAGGATGTGCTCGTCGTCGGCGGCGGCAACTCGGCCGGCGAGGAGAGCATCTTCCTGACGAAGTTCGCCAAGACGGTGACGATCGCGACCCGCGACGAAGGCCTCAGCGCGAGCAAGATCGTGATCGAGAAGGTGCAAGAGGATCCGAAAATCAGTCTCATCGGCAACGTTAGCCCGGCCGAGTTTCGGGGCAACGGCAAGCTCGATACGGTCGTGCTCAGGAACCAGAAGACCGGCGAGCTGACGGAGATCCATCCGAACGGCGTGTTCGTCTTCATCGGCCTGACGCCGAACACCGGCATCGTCAAGATGCAGGTCGACCTCGACGAGCGCGGGTTCATCATCACCGACGGCATGCTGCAGACGAGCGTGCCGGGCGTGTTCTCGGCCGGCGACTGCCGCGAGGGCAGCACGAAGCAGGCAGCGTCGGCGGCCGGCGAGGGCGCCGCGGTGGCGCTGGCGATCCGCCGTTACCTGACGCCGCTGACGAGCGGCATGCCGAACCACGGCGAGATGATGGAGGCGGCGACGGTTTGATGCTGGTCGTATTGTGATTGGTTGTTGGTGACTTGCGACTGGTGTGCTTACCGCAGCGGCACGTTTGCGGCATCCGAGGCGGGATCGACGCTGTGCACGACGAGGCCGAGGTGCTGAAGCCATGCGTCGTAGCCCGGAACGAGGCTCACAGGCAGCGGCGCGAACTCCAGTCGCATCGTCGAGCCCGCAGTCCCCGCCGTGATGCGCAACTCGGCGACGACGGGTGGCAGCATGCCATCGCCGGCGCGCGCCGAGCGCATCGTGATCGCGCCGTCGTTCTCCGTCGCATCGACGATCTTCCAACTGCCGTCGTCGAGGCGCGTCCGCATCAGCGCGGCGACATCGCTCGTCGGTGCGGGCGACTGCCACTCGATGCGATATGGCAGCTGTGAGCCGGCGCCTACGTGTGCGATCTCGGCGTCCGCAGGCCGCGGGAAGTCCGCCGGCAGCGCCTGCAGGACGGCCGATCGCTCGAAGTAGGCGTCGCCGCGAAACGGGCCGCTGGCCGACACGTACGCCGACGCGACCGCGCCGCTCGCAATGGCGACGAGCGCCGTCGCTGCGAGCACCATGCTCGGCGCGTATCGCGAGATGCTGGGTGGTCGGCGTGGCTCCGCGTTGGATGCGAGCGCGAGCGTTGGCGTCGCGCGCACGACAGCGCGGACGCCGGTTGGCACGTCCTCATTGGCCGTATTGATCGCCGCTGCTGACTGCCGTTTGCCGCGATCGCCGATGATTGCCAGCGCAGCGATGCAGGCGAGCGCCGCCGGCTGCACCCAGTACAGGCCGAGCGTGCCGGCCGGGCGATAGGCGTCGTACGGGAGCGGAAACGGTGTTGCGTTCTGCGTCGCGGCAGCGGCGGCCGCCATCCCGACGAGCATCAACGGCACGAGCGCGCGCGGCCGCAGATCTGATCGCAGCAGCAACGCCGCGGCGACGGCCAGCATGCTCCAGTTGTAGAAGGACGTGTGCGGCGTCAACAGCAGCATGCCGAGTGCCGTCGCCACCTTCGCGACCGATGCGCTGCAGCGCCACCAGGCGAGCAGCATCGCCCCGCCGCTAATCGCAAACAGCTCGGCGGCGATCAGCGGGTTGCGGTCGATGCCGGCGCTGACGAGGAAGCCGTACCACGAGTACTGCCACCCCTGCTGGTACGCCTGGTCGCGCTGCCCGAGCGTCAGAAAACTGGCGTCGGTGGCGATGCCGTCGATGTAGTAGCGGGCGGTGTGGGCGAATTCGTACACGCTGCCGTCGCGCACGGCCATGGCCGCCACACCGGCGACGCCGAGCAGCGCCAGCGAACCAACCGACGCCCCGAGCGCGCGCCAGTTCCGCGTGCAGGCGAAGTACAACAGCGGCACCGGCAGATACTGCGGCTTCAGCGCCAGCACGCCGATCAGCAACCCCGCGACGACGGACCGCCGGTCGCACAGCAGGAGGCCGCCGAGCGACGCGAATGCGAGGATCTCGGTGAAGTGGCCGACGCGCAGCGCCCAGTGCGTCTGCGGCAAGGCGAAGATCGCGAGCGCGACCGCGACCTTCGCCGCCGCGCTCGCCACACCGCGTTGGGCGAGGTACGCGACGCCGGCGAGTGCGCCGATGTTGATCGCGAAGTAGATCGTGAAGGCCGTGCGCATGCTGAACCAGGTGAGCGGATGCATCAGCAGCGAGAGGCCAGGGCTATAGAAGGCGTTGAGCGAGATCGACTGTGCGTTGTGGTAGAAGACCGGAAAGTCGCCGAAGCCGTTCTTCTCGGGCGAGAACCAGACCGCAAGCGTGTCCGGCATCCATGTTGCCAGCACCATCGACTCGACGCCAATCGCCGCGAAAAGCAGCGCCGACACCCCGGCGCGCTGTAACGCAACGGCGTCGAAGCCCGCCCGCACCGCCGCCCGCCGAACCGAGATTACAGCCACGGGACAGCCTCCTGCTCGCGGCGCGCGCGCCGACCCGCAGGAGTGTCGTCGCGAGTGGTGGCCCGGAGGATCAGGGTTCTCCCGCACGGCTGCGAGGGAGCGGCGGTCGTACCTTAAGCAGCACTCCGTCGATGTTCCACGGAAAGTGGTACGCGCGCCCTTGACACGTTTTGTTACGCTGTTGATATATCTGCGACACCAAAGGTGATATCCCGTGCAAGAATCAGCATCAGCCTCTCCCACCTACCAGGCGACACCGTACGGCGGGCAGGCCGTCATCGAGGGCGTGATGATCCGCGGGCCGCGCGGCATGGCGATCGCGGTGCGCGCGCCTGATGGCCGCATCGTCACCAACACCGAAGTCACGGAATCGCCCTACACATCCTCGCTGCGCAAGATTCCGCTTGTTCGCGGCATCGTCACGCTGTACGAGACCTTCTCGCTTGGCATCCGCTCGTTGTACTGGTCTTCGCAGGTCGCCTCGGGGCGCGGCGACGGCGACAGCAAAGCGAGCTTCAGCGACATCGCGGTCTCGGTTGCGGCGCTAACGATTGCCGCGGCGACGTTCTTCGTCGGTCCGGTGCTGCTCACGGGCTGGGTCAGCCGCGTTACCGGCAGCGGCGAGGCGGAAGTGCTTTCCGAGGGCGTGCTCCGTATCGGCATGCTGCTCGGCTACATCTGGTTCATCGGGCGGCTGCCGGAGGTCCAGCGCGTCTTCTCGTACCACGGCGCCGAGCACCGGGCGATTCACGCGCACGAGCATGGCCTGCCGCTGACGATCGACAATGTCCGCACATTCCCGAATGCCCACCCGCGCTGCGGCACGGCGTTCCTGCTGACCGTCGGCGTATTGTCGTTCGTTGCGTTCTCCGTGCTCGGCACGCCGCCGGTGCTGATCCGGATCCTTGAACGTGTCGTCCTGACACCGGTGATCGCCGGCGTCGCCTACGAGTTCCTGCGCGCCAGCCAATCGCTCGAGAATCACCCGATCTTCCGCTTCGCGCAGTATCCCAATCTGTGGCTGCAGAAGATGACGACGCGCGACCCCGACGACACCCAGATCGAAGTTGCGATCGCGTCCCTCAACGCCGTCCTTGCCCTCGAAGCCGCGATGCCGGAGACGGCGCTGTCCTCCGCACCGATCCCGATCGAAGTCGAGATCGACAACGACGAGCCAGCTATTACCTAGGCAGCTGGAAGTCGGAGGTCGTTACGCGTCCCGCGTCGCAACGGAGAACCGCCGCTGGCGACTGGGGCGTGCCTTCCCAGCGATCGCTCCCTCGCGCAGCTTCCGAATTGGCGATACGAAGGAGCCCAAGCACCCTTTTCAGGTTCGCGCCTGCCTCCCTGTGCAATGTGAGGACGTAAATTGAATCGCCGCCTGTGGTATCGCGGTGTTGACGGTTGCTTTATGCCTCGCCTGCGAGAATGACCCCAGAAAGGGAGGTCAATCATGTATATCGGTGGTGGACTACTCGTCCTCATTCTCATCATCGTCCTGCTTGTCATTCTGTTCTAGTGAGCAGCGCGATCGGCAACAATCGGACCGACGGACTCGTAGAAGGGTCCGTCGGTCCGTTCTATATCGCCTTCAGCCGCGCGACCTTCTATCTCCTCTGCGCGATCTACCTGACGATTGCGCCTCTCCTAATATGGGTCATCCGCGATTCCTCGACGAGCGTGCGACTCGTCGTCGCCGCCGGCCTGGCGATGGAGACCGGCGCCCTCGCCCACATCTACCTCGAGCGCATCCGCGACATCCACAAGCTCGCATCATGGAGCGCGCACGCCGTCGTCAGCCTCGTCGCGCTGGCGGTGATCCTCGGAGTGCTGTTTCTGTAGTTCGTAGTTCGTCGTTTGTAGTTCAGCGGCGGGTGTACCTCAGGCGTCCATCGATGGACGCATCCTCAAGCGAGACGGTAGAACGTTCGACGGCCCAGATCTCGGTGGGTCCGATCGATCCTTGCTCCTCTGGCGCTTCGCAGCCGCACTCATGAAGCTTCCATCGTCATAAACTGAACGAGACACGTGTGAACTCGAACCGCGACCGGCGAACTACGAACGACAAACTACCAACCACAAACTCGGCCTACGACGCGACGCTTCGCTGGCTCCTGACGTTGCCGGACTTCGAGCGGAGCGGCGCGTTCTCCGCGCGCAGTGATGCCGCGCCGATGCTGGCGCTGCTCGCCGAGCTCGGCGACCCGCATCTCGGGCGCGGTCGGATACACATCGCCGGATCAAAGGGGAAGGGCAGCACCGGCGCGATGATCGAGGCCGTCCTCGTGGCGGCTGGGCTGCACACGGGCTACTACATCAGCCCGCACCTGCACCGCTACACCGAGCGCATTCGCATCGACGGCAGGCCGATCGAGCGCGACGAGTTCGCGGCGGCGATGACGTCGGTGCGCGCGGCGATCGAGCGCGTTGAGCCGCGGTTCCCCGGGCGCGAGTTCATCGCCTTCGACGCGCTCACCGCCGCCGCCTTCGTCGCCTTTCGCGACCACGACGTCGATGTCCAGATCATCGAGGTCGGCCTCGGCGGGACCCTCGATTCCACGAATGTGTTTCATGGTTTTCCGGTCGTCGATCGTCCGTCGTCGGAGGGCGCTGCGTCGTCGATCGATCCGCGCGAGTCACCAATCACCAATCGCCAACCTCCAACCTCCATATGCGTCCTCACTCCGATCAGCCTCGAACACACGGCGATCCTCGGCGACACGATCGCGGCGATCGCGGCGCAGAAGGCCGGGATCATAACGGCGGGCGCGATGGTGATCGCGGCGCCGCAGCGGGAGGCCGCGCTCGACGCGTTTCACGCGGTCGCGGACGAGCGCGGCGCCACGATGATCGAGGTGGCAAAGGTGTGCCAGCTGTCGCGCACATCGGCGACGCTCGATGAGCAGCAGTTCAAGCTGAAGACGCCACGCGGCCTGTACGCGGCGACGCTGCCGCTGATCGGCCGCCACCAGTTGGACAACGCAGCGACGGCGATCATCGCCAGCGAAGAGTTCGCGGCGCAAGCCGATATCGAGCTTACGCCGGCGCACGTGAGCGCCGGTCTCGCGAAGGTCGCTTGGCCAGCTCGCCTCGAGGTGCTGCGGCGGTCGTCGGTGGCGAGTCACCGGCCGCTCGTCATCATTGACGGCGCGCACAACGGCGATTCGGCGATGCGCATGACGGCGGCGCTGCGCGAGCATGCATCACTCTCGCACGCGGTATTCCTGTTCGGCACGCTTGCCGGCAAAGACGTCGCCGCGATGGCCGATGCGATCGCGCCGATGGCAGACCAGGTCTTCGTGACGTCGTGGCGCAGCGCGCGCGCCGCCGATTCTCGCGTCGTCGCCGATGCCTTCCGCGCGCACGACCTGCTCGTGTCCGTTTCCGGCGATCTCGAGCAGGCGTACGAAAGCGCGGCAGCGGCGGCTGGCGAGCGCGGCGCCGTGGTCGCGTTCGGGTCGATCGGCTTCGTCGCGGCGCTGCGCGAGTACCTTCTCGGCATCGAATCAGATATGATCATGCTGGCATTAGCGCCCCTCAATGCGCCTTCGGGCGGCGCGCCCGGGGCATCGTGACCGGGGCAATCCGCATGCAAAACGGCACAAACGGCAACGGGCGGCGGCGCGTCGTCATCACCGGTATGGGCACGATCAACCCGCTCGGCAACAACGTCGCCGAGTTCTGGGATCGCGCGCTCGCCGGGCAGTCCGGCGTCGATTGGCTGACACAGGTCGACTCGGCCGCGTACGATGTCCACATCGCCGGCGAGGTGAAGAACTTCGTTCCCGAAGACTTCATCGATCGCAAGGAAGCGCGGCGGATGGCGCGCTTCTCGCAGCTCGCCCTCGCTGCCGCCGCGGAGGCGCTCGACGGCGCGCGCTTCGATGTGTCGCAGATGGCGGATCCGTACCGCGTCGGCGTGCTGTTCGGCAACGGCATGGGCGGCTATCCCGACACCGACCGCGCCGTCAAGGACATCACGCAGAAGGGCGCGCGGCGGATGGACCCCTTCTACATGGTGAAGATGCTGCCCAACATGGCAGCCGCGCAGGTGGCGATGCGCTACGGCGCCAAGGGCTACAACGCGACGATCAGTACCGCCTGCGCTTCCGCCGGAAACGCGATGGGCGAGGCGATGGAGATGATCCGCGCCGGCCGCGCCGACGTGATGATCACCGGCGGCACCGAGGCGGGGCTCTCGGAGCTTGGCCTCGCGGCGTTCAATGTGATGAAGGCCCTCTCGACGAGCAACGATCCACCGCAAGCGGCGAGCCGCCCGTTCGATTCAAAGCGCGACGGATTCGTGTCGTCCGAGGGCGCCGGTGTCTTCGTTGTCGAATCGCTCGAGCATGCACAGCGCCGCGGCGCGCCGATTCTCGCCGAGCTGGCGGGTTACGGCTGCACGTCGGACGCGCATCACGTCGTCGTGCCCGTCGAGGATGGCGAGACGACGGCGATGTGCATGACGCAGGCGCTCGACGACGCCGGCCTGAAGCCGGAAGACGTTGACTACATCAACGCCCACGCCACCTCGACCCAGATGAACGACAAGTACGAGACGATCGCGATGAAGCGCGCGCTCGGCGAGCTTGCCTACCAGATCCCGATCAGCGCGACGAAGTCGCTCATTGGCCACACGCTCGGTGCGTCGGCGGCGATCGAGTCGGTGGCCTGCGTGCAGTCGATCCTCACCGGCAAGATCCACCCCACGATCAACCAGGAATTTCCGGATCCGGATTGCGATCTCGACTATGTGCCGAACGTCAAGCGCGAGGGTGTCGACGTGAGGGTCGTGCTGAAGAACAGCTTCGGGTTCGGTGGCCAGAACGCCTGCCTCGTCTTCCGCAAATTCGAGGAAGGCTAGTGCCGCGCACATTTCGTTCGCCGGTCTGGAGAAGCGCCTCCCGGCAGATCCACGACGTCCTCGCCAAATCGCCGTGTCCGCTCGTTCGTACCCGGATGCGTTTGGTGGGAAATACAGATACCCGGGGGACACCCCCAGGCCCCCTGCAGAGTGCGCTCCGCTCTCGGCACTCCCGGCTTGTGCTCCTCTATCAACGCGGCGTGGAAGAGTCAGCAGACGGCCCGCGGGCACCACGAACTTGCGCCGCCTGGAACCCGGCACGTGCGAAGCCACCGGTTCGTTTGTCAACGGCCGGCGCCGATCAAGCCATCTAAATATGCCACGCACCACCCCGATCGATCGTGTCCGGAAGATAGCGCTCGCCCTGCCCGAGACGGAGGAGCGGCTTTCGCACGGCGAGCCGACGTGGTTTGTGCGCGGCAAGGTCTTCGCGTCGTGGGAGGATCACCATCACGGCGACCCGATCGTCGGTTTATGGGTGAACGCGCCGCTCGGCCTGCAAGAAACGCTCATCGAAGCAAATCCCGACCGCTACTACCGGCCGAAGTACGTCGGGCACAGGGGGTGGGTCGGCATCAACATGGAGGGTGTGGTCGACTGGGACGAGGCGGCGGATCTCATCATCGACAGCTACCGCATGGTCGCG
>JBBSDV010000021.1:0-22904 GCA_038240335.1 Dehalococcoidia bacterium | reverse complement strand
TCTGCGAGGTGGACGTGCGGCCTGGTGGTCGGATGCACATCGTGATGCGCGATCCGAGCGGCGCTGACTATCCGATGATCGGCGTCTTTCGCGAGGTCGTACCGTCAGAGCGAATCGTCTTCACGTGGCAGGCTCTCGACGCCGGCGGCAATACCCTGCTCGACGGGACAACCACCGTTACGTTCAGCGAAGAGGGGGGCAGTACGACGATTACGGTCGAAGCCAGCGCTGACGGTATGACCGCAGCGGCGGGCGCGGCTCTTGGCGGCATGCAGGCGGGCTGGACGCAAACCCTCGAGCGCCTCGAGGCGTTCGTGGCGGCGGGGCGCTAGCGGCAATCGCGGTGGCGGCGTTGGGTTCGGACAATTGCGCCATCGCCGCCGCGCTGCCTGTCCTTCGGATACCAGCTATCACATCGGCCGCGGCCGGCAACATTTGATCTGGCTCCGCATTCGCGGCTGCCATTCGCCGGCTGCCGCGAGAAACGAACAGTCGCGGCGAGCGCGGTCGTCGGGGGAGCGCACTCAGCCCCCGCCAGCGTCTAAGTTCGATCGTTTTACAGACCGGCGATCTCGGCAGCGTGCTTGAGGCGCGAGATGACGCTCGCCGAATCCTCGGGCTGAACGAAGAACACGGCGCGGTCGATGCCCATCGCCTCGTATGCCTCCAGCGTCTCCTTGCGCATCGGCGCGCCGAAGACGCTAACGGGGATGCGGCCGCGGCCAGCCTCCCTCGCGAGACGCTGTAGCTCATCGACGCGGCGCTGCAAGCTCTCCGGCGACCGAAAGCCGCCGATCGGCATCCATTCGTCGCCATATTCGATAACGCGTGCGAGCGTGCCCGGGCCGTCGCCGCCGACCATCACGGGAGGATGCGGCTTGCGCACGGGCTTCGGCCACGACCAGATGGCGTCGAAGTTCACGTACTCGCCGTGGTACGTCGCTTCGTCTTGCGTCCAGATCTGCTTCAGAGCAAGCACGCGCTCGCGCATGAGCCGCCAACGGCGCTTGTAATCGGTGCCGTGATTCTCCATCTCCTCGACGTTCCAGCCGCCACCGATGCCGAACAGCATGCGGCCGCCGGAGAGGAAGTCGACGCTCGCCACCTCCTTCGCCAGCGTAATCGGGTCGCGTTCGATGACGAGGCAGATGCCGGTCCCGAGGAAGAGCTTCGTCGTCACCGCTGCCGCCGCGCCGAGCGCCACGAAGGGGTCAAGCGTGTGCGAGTACTCCTTCGGCAGGTCCCCGCCGGCGGGGTACGGCGTCGCCCGGCTCGATGGGATGTGCGTGTGCTCCGGAAAGAACAGCGATTCAAACCCGAGATCCTCGCACGCCC
This sequence comes from Dehalococcoidia bacterium, assembly GCA_038240335.1. Lineage (GTDB taxonomy): Bacteria > Chloroflexota > Dehalococcoidia > DSTF01 > JACRBR01 > JBBSDV01. The sequence goes on along the minus strand of JBBSDV010000021.1, from coordinate 21,569 downwards.
GCGCCAGCTCCGTCGCCGGGATCGCGTAGTCCGTCGGAAACATCGTGATGCCGTACTTCATCGTCGCGATCCTTTCGACGCGAGATGCCTTGATGAACCGCGAACAAATATCGTCCCGCGGATCATCCACCCTCACGCGTCGTACGCCTTTGCTTGCCGAGTATACAGAGGCGCGAAGCGTATGGAGTGAGTAATTCGCTACTCGAACTGCCAGAACCCATCGATGAGCGCCTCATCGATATCGAAGACCTGGTCGCCGTCGGCGGTGTGCAACGGTTCTGTCCGAAGGAACGCCGGCAGGTATGAGGCGTCGCGGCCGAAGCCGGCGCGCGTGTTGAAGTCGCGCTCCGCGACGAGGACGCCGCGGCCCAGGGACAGGACGTCTTGCTTCGTCCAGGCGACGCCGTGCATCGCGCTGACGAAGCGCGCCATGTCGTCCTCTATCGGATTGGAAAACTGGCACAGGCCGACGGAGTCGACGGCCGCCATGACGATCTGCTCGTGCCGCGACGCCTTCACCAGGGTCTCGTGGGTGACGCCGCGCGCTGTCACGAGGCCCGCCGTGTGGTCGGCACCTTGCGGGCTCGTCGCATAGGTCACACCCATTGCCTTTAAGGTGCGCGGCTCCCATGCCGGCAGCCCCTGTCCCTTGACGACGGGCACGCGTTCGATGCCATACAGGCGTGCGGCGTGCGTCGTGCCGTTGGCCAGCGCGCGGCCGAGTTCGGTTCCGGCGCGGATCTCCTCGTCGAAGACGCGAAGGACGCCTCGCCAGTCGCCCCACGGCAGCACGCCCGCTTCCATCGCGATACCGAAGGCGTTGCCCATCTCGATCGTGTCGAGGCCGATGTCGTCGCAGCGCCGATCCATCTCCGCCACCGCGTCGACATCGTCGATCTCGAGATTCGAGCCGAGCAGCGCGATCGTTTCGAACTCGAGCGCAGTAGTGACATGGACGCCCTCCGGGCCGTTGAACAAGATCGCGCACTTGATGATGCAGCCAGCCATGCATGGCAGCATCTTGCCGCCACGCTCAGCGCCGAGCTCTGCGATGTGCTGGCCGCCGATCGCGTCGGCCATCGCCATCGTGCCGAGCCGGTGGTTGCGCACCGGCAACGAGTGCACGTTGTCGCGATTGACGAACTTGATAACGCCGGCGGTACCGGTTCGGGAGAGGTTGTTCGTACGCGGATCATCGAGCACAACGCGCGAGAACTGCAGCATCGCCGCCCGGAATGCGTCCGGATCAGCGGCATCGACGTTGCGCGCGTTCGCATCGTCGATGACGATCGCCTTCAGCCCCTTCGCGGCCATCAATGCGCCGAGCCCGCCGCGCGCCGCATGCCGCGTCGGCCGCCCCTCCGGGTCGTTGACGGCGATCGACGCCGCGTGCATGTGCATCTCGCCGGCCGGACCGATGCAGATCACGGCGCGCGTCTTGCCCGTCTCGGCGCCGAGCAGCCGGTGCGTGGTCTCGTACGTGCCCACCCCTTGCAGCTCGCCCGCGAGTTCGAATCGCCACCTACCAGTCGCGTCGATCCAGAGCACACGCAGAGCACCGTCGTCGGGCGCCCCCTCGATGATGACGGCCTTGATCCCGAGCTTGGCGAGCTTGTGGCCCAGCACGCCGCCGACATTCGATTCCTTGAGCCCACCCATCAGCGGACTCTTGCCGCCGAACGACGTGCGGCCCGACGTCGTGATCGCCGTGCCGCCGAGCAGCCCGGGCGCGAACACGAGCTTCGCATCTCGCGACAGCGGATCGATCTGCGCATCCACCTCGTGCGCGACGATCGCCGACGTAAGCGCGCGACCGCCGAGCAGCGCGTACTGCTCCGGCACTGGCTCCGTCTCGACGCGAAGGCGCGTCATATCGACGCGCAAAATGTGCGGCATGTGGGTCTCCGTCCGCGGGGATGTTCGTTATGCAGTGTAGCGGGGGCGTAGACGAATCGGGCGAATGTTTGACGGTGCGCGGCGAAGAGCGGTGGCGACAGGCGGCACGGCGTTGAGCCGCGGCACGATGTTGGATGTTGGATCAGCAGCTGCGGCGGATCGCGTTCCAGCGTCCAGCCTCCAGCTATAGTCCGACAGATCCACCTATAATTGCGTATGCGCTTCCATTGGCACCGACTGCTAACCAACCCGACGACGCACATCGAATCGATCGACGGCGATGTGACGCGGCTGCGGGTGGACGGCCTCGTGTGCAGCGGCGTCTGCGCCGTCCGCACCAAGCAGGCGCTTCGCGGCATCGAGGGCGTGCGGCGCGTCAGCATCGATTTCAACAACGGCATCGCGACGCTCGAAGGCACACCGCAGGAGGCCACGACGTACGAGCGCGCCGTCACCAGCGTCGTCGCCGGCAAGCCGCTGCGGCGTGCGATCGAGCGCGCCACCCGGCGCTGGACGTCGGGTACCGGCAGCTAGCGTCTGGAGCCGTAGGCGACACCCGACGCGCTGCTCCAACATCCAACATCGCTTCCATTCCGTGCTCGTTCATGAGATCATCAGGCATGAACATGATGAGACACATCGCGTCATGAAGATCGGCGCTCACGTCTCCACAGCAGGCGGCCTGCACACGGGGTTCGAGCGGGCGTCGGCGATCGGCGCGGAGTGCATGCAGATCTTCGAGTCGGCACCGCAGCAGTGGGGGACCGCGCGCCTCGACGACGCGCAGGTGCAGCAGTTCCACGATGCAAAAGCGGCGTGTGGCATCGATCCCGTCTTCATTCACGGCAAGTACCTGATGAACCTCGCGAGCGCCGACGCGAAGATCTTCAAGACATCGGCGAGCACGCTCCGAAGCAGCTTGAACATCGCCGGCAAGATCGGCGCCCGCGGCGTCATCTTTCACACAGGCAGCTCTAAGGGCCTCGGGTTCGAGGCCGTGTTCGAGCAGATCTGCGAGGCGGCGACGAACGTCCTCGCCGAGACGCCGCCCGAGACGTGGATGATCTTCGAAAACTCGGCCGGCCACGGCGATACCATCGGCGGCAAGTTCAACGAGCTCGGCGAGATCCTGCGGCGCATCGACAACCCGCGCGCGAAGGTGTGCATCGATACGTGCCATGCGTTCGCGTCGGGCTACGACCTCAGGAGCGCTGAGGCCGTCGCCGCATCAATGGCCGATCTGGAGCGCGAGATCGGCATCGCGAACGTCGCAGCGATTCACTGCAACGACTCGAAGACCGCACTCGGCGCGGGTCGCGACCTGCACGAGAACATCGGAGAAGGACAGATCGGCCGCGCCGGCTTCGAGGCGCTCGTGGCCTATCCCGCTCTCGCCGATGTCCCGCTGCTACTCGAGGTGCCCGGCTACAAGATCGGCGGTGCGGGCAAGGGGCCGGACAAGCCGAACATCGACCTCATGAAGGAACTGCGCGCGCTAGCGGGATAGTTTTCTCGTCGCCGTCGTCGGTCGCCCTCTCCCCTTGAGGGAGAGGGCAGCGCCAGCGGTGTGGCCGAGGGACTACCGCGCCTACCGGCAGAAGCCCTCGGGATCGAAGCGGCAGGAGTGCTTCGAGATGAAGCTCGACACGGTGTCCTTCTGCTTATCCCAATCGGTGTACGGAAAGTCGAGCACGCGCGTCCACGACGAAAGGCCAATCGTCCCCTCCGGCAGATCGCTGTCGTGGGCCATGACGACGCGGTTGTCGTGATTGTCGATGCGGTCGTTCACGAGGCTGGTCAGTTGATCGACGACGGCTTGACAGTCGTTGTCACCGTCCCTGCAGTTGTAGCCGACGAACACACCCGCGTGCTCGAGAATGTGCGGAATGGCATCGCGCGGGATCTCGACGCCGGGCGGATAGACATCCGGATCGGCGGGAATGTTGATGATCTTGCCGCCACCGACGTCGACGTTCCGCTGCACGTTGAGGTGCTGACCAGACGAGGGCGGATTGCTGTTGTGGCAGTTCGTTGGCACCGTAGGCGTTGCGTTGGCCGCGGACGTGCCATCAGAAGGCGTACCGCTCGTCGGCGTAGCGGCCGGTGACGGTGATGATGTTGGGCTCGGCGAAGTCGTTGCGCTGCCGCCCGGCGTCCCGCTATCGGAGAGATTGCGGTTCAACTTCGCGCTGTCGGACTGGGGCACACCTTCGCAGAACGGCTCCATCTGATGGCCGACGAGGCCGCCGGGGAAGTGCCCGCGGCCCTGGTCTTCGACGTACGCGCCGGGCAGACTCTCACTGCGATCCTGCGCAGCCTTCTCTGAAGCGCTCAGATCGCTGCCGCCTGAGCCTGACTGGAAGATCAGGTAGGCGAGCAGCAGGACGACGAGCAGCACGCCCCCACCGACAGCGAGCGGCACCGTCGGAAACCCACTCCCGCCCGCAACCTTCACGGGGGTCCGGCGCGACGGCGGTGCTCCGGCGGCACGCGCCCCGGCGGTGCGATCCTGCTTGCGCTCGGATCGTCGTTGTTCTCGGCTCATCTGATCTCCCTGATAGCGGCTTGGCGGCCGCGTTCTCTTGGTTCCTACGAACAGCCGCGCGGCAGATTCGCCGCACGCTTATCGCCGCGGCGAGATTTCGCGCCGCGGCATTATGACATCCCGAGACGAGAAAGCGAGAGACGGCGACGCATTGGCGTGAAAAGCTACTCAAGCCAGTACGCGGCACCGACGAGGCCCGGACCGGTGTGCGCGCCCATCACCTGCGTGAACTCGGTCACATAGCTCTCGACGATATCGAGCCGCGTCGCCGCCGCCGCGAGCAGCGCCTCCGCATCGGCGAGGGCGTGCGCATGATGGACCGCGATGTGAACGCGCCGTCGGCCGCACTCCACGACTAGCAGCTCCGCCATGCGCGAGAGGGCGCGTGGTCGAGTACGAGCTCGCGCGACGAGCTTGATGTCGGAGGCGCTGAAGCGCACGATCGGCTTCACCTGCAGCATCCCGGCGGCCCAGGCAGCGACGCGCGGGACGCGCCCTCCCCGCGCGAGGTACGAGAGCGTGTCGAGCATCGCCAGCAGGCGTACCTCCGCAGTTATCGCCTCTGCGCGAGCGACCACGTCGCCGATTGATGCACCAGCTGCAGCCGCGCGCGCTGCCTCGATGACCACGAACCCCTGCGCCATCGCTGCGTTGCGCGAATCGAGCAGCCGGATGTCGGTCTGTGGCGATTCAGTCTTCGCCAGCTCGATCGCCTGGCGCGCCGAGTCGTACATCGCACTGAATTGCTTCGATACAGTGATGCAAAGGACCGAGTCCGCCTGCCGGCCGGCGCGAGCGATCGCCTGCAAGAACATGCCTGGCGACGGCGCCGCAGTGGTGGGCCGGTCGGAGGAAGTCGCGAGCACCGCGTAGAACTCGCGCGTGTCAGCAGTGAGCGAGTCGACAAAGGTGCGACCGCCGAAGATGAGGTGCAACGGCACAACCTCGACAGCGAGCCGCTGAGCGACCTCCGGCGGGATGCATGCGGTGCTGTCCGTCACGATCGCGACTGTCATGCTTCGCGAACGCGGCAGCGGGTCGATGTCATTCTCATGGCGGAATCATAGCCGTATGCGAGCGCGCGCTGGCACATGGCGTCGAGGTCGGATGTGTTTGGATCATCCGCACCAACACTCTACTTGCATGGTCCGCAGGTCCAGCGATCGGCTGTCGGCTCTGCTATCCTCTGTCGGTGATCGTCGCCCCGCTCACGCGGCGACGATACGGGGGACCCGTGCAGCAAACCGAAGGCTTCCAACTGACGCTGCCGATCTTTGAGGGGCCACTCGATCTGCTCCTGCATCTCATCGAGCGCGAAGAACTCGACATCACGAACATCGCCCTCGTCGCCGTCGCCGACCAGTACATGCAGTACCTGCACGAAGCGGAGCAGATCAATCTCGATCAGCTTGCCGACTTCATCTACATCGGTGCGCGGCTGCTCTTCATCAAGTCACGCGCGCTCCTGCCGCGGCCGCCGGAAGAGGCGATTCTCGACGACGAGGATGAGGACCCGAGCGACGACCTCGCGCGACAACTCATCGAGTACAAGCGGTTCAAGGAAGCGGCCGGGCAACTGCGCGCAATCGAGACGGCCGGCCTGCATTCGTACCCCAGGATCGCGCCGCCGCCCGAACTGCCGGCCCCGACCGGCCTCGACGGCGTCACCATCGACCTGCTGCGAAATCTCGTCGAGACGGCGCTGAAGCGCACCCCCGACGAAGTTGAGCCGGCGCAGGTGATCCGGCCCCACAAGATCACGGTGCGCGAGAAGGTCGCCCAGATCCGGGAGCGCCTCGATGCCGAGCACCGGGTGAGCTTCCGTACCTTGATCGAGGAGTGCGGCACGCGGATGGAGATCATCATCTCCTTTATGGCCGTGCTCGAGCTGATCAAGTCGCGCGTCCTGGAGGCGCTGCAGGATGCGGCGTTCGCCGACATCGTGCTGGTACCGTCCGAGGAAGCCACGCTCGACGTCGCCGTTACCGAGTTCGATTAGCGGCCGTCGAACATCTCGCTCGCATCCCGATGAGCAGCAGTGATGGAGCAGCCGCAATCTGCTATCGTTGCGGTCTGCGCATCCCCTCACGATGCGTTTTTTGGAGCGTGCCGATGACTACCGAAGTGGATCGTGAGTTACGCCACGTCGTGATCATCGGTCCGACGGGGGCAGGCAAATCGACGCTCGCGCGGAAGCTCGCGGCGATCATCGGCAGCAAGCATATCGAGCTCGACAGTCTCTACCATCAACCGAATTGGCGTCCCGCCGAGATCGATGAGTTCCACGCGCGGATCCGCGACGCGCTGGTTGGCAGCGAGCGCTGGGTCAGCGACGGCAACTATCGCATCGCGCGGCCAGTAGTCTGGCCTGAAGCGGACACGCTTGTCTGGCTCGACTATTCGTTTCCGCGCACGTTCTCGCGGCTAATTCGCCGCACGACGCTGCGTCGCGTCCGCAACGAGGAGTTGTGGAACGGCAACCGAGAGTCCTTGCGCTCGCACTTCTTTTCGAAAGACTCGCTCTTGTGGTGGGCGATCTCGACGCACTGGAGGCACCGCCGATCCTACCCGGAGGAGTTCGCCCGGTACCCGAACTTGCGCGTGATCCACTTCCACAATCCGCGCGAGACGGAGGCGTGGCTGCGCGGCATTGAACGCAGATTCTCCGCCGCGGCCGCCGAGCGGAGTCGATAGCGGCGTCTGCATGCCTCGGTCGGAACATGATCGAAGCGACGGCAACAGTCGAAGCACGGCAGGAAGAAGCTAGAAGAAGGATGGGTGACATCCGATCGCCGGCGAGCACGCTGGGCGCTTGTGTTCCATCACCATGGATTGCGAGCACAGTCTCCGGCCTCCAGCGTCCAGCCTCGGCGCAACATTGATCCGTTACAATCCGCCGGGGTTTTGATGACGATGATGTGGCTTCACAAGAGAACACTTATCTTCGTTGCGCTGGCAACGATCGCCGCGATAGCGCCGTCCGCGTGCGGAGGCAGATCGAGCGCTCGGTCGATCGCCCCGACTGCGGGGCCGGATCGTTCGTTCATGATGGGAGTCAGCACGCTACCGCGCGCTCTTAATGCGGACGCCTACGCCGACACCTTCCGGCTCGCGAGCGAGAACGGCGAGATGGTGCTGATTCAGCGCACGCTGCCGTGGGCCGACTTCGTGCCCGGCGCGAATGTCAGCGAGGAGACGGCGAAGACGACGGCGTCCGAGAAGGATGCCGTCGCCGGCAAGCACCTGAATCTCTTCTTCGCGATCGATCCGACGGATGGCGCGACCGGGCGCGAAAGCTTGGCCAATTTACCCGCGTCGCTAGCGGGCAAGAACTTCCGCGATAACGCCGTGCGCTCCGCATTTACGTCATACGCCGAGTACGTCGCGCTGAACTACAAGCCGGCGTATATCGCGCTCGGCGTCGAAATGAACTTGTACCTGGAGAAGAACAAGGACGACGTGGACAGTTTCGAATCGCTCTACCGCGAGGCCTACGACCGCGTGAAGCGTGCATCCCCGGACACGCAGGTCACCGTCACGTTCCAGTACGAAGATCTGCTTGGGCTGCTGCCGACACAGGATCAGCATTACGCCGATTGGCCGATGTTGCAGCGATTCAACGACAAGCTCGATGTACTCGGGATCAGTAGCTATCCCGGTTTCGCCTACTCAAACGCGAGCGACATTCCTGAGCATTACTACAGCCAACTGACGGCGTTCACCGACAAGCCGATAGTCCTCGCCGAGACGGGGTATGCGTCCGTGGCGGTGTCCGGCGGGACCAGCCGGGACGGCGACGCAGAACAGAGGGCGTTCGTGCAGCGCGTGCTGGCGGATGCACAGGCGCTGCAGATGCCGTTCATGATCTGGTTCGCCGCATGGGATCCGTCGTATGCCAAGGGCACGCCGTTCGGCGTCTACGAGCACATCGGCTTGCTACGCGACGACAATAGCGAGAAGCCCGCATGGGCAGCTTGGGCCGAGGCGGCGCGCCGTCCCTACGTCGGGCCGTAAGCCCCCGTCCGCCGTTGCTCGGTGCCGTGAGCGGCAGATCGTGCGAGTAGCTTTCTTACTCGACGTACGTGCGCAGCTCCTCGAACATCGCAGGCTCGATCGGCGTCATGAAGGGGTCGAGGGCGCCCCAGCGGAACATTGGACCCTCGACGATGACGCCGGGCGGCAGGTCTTGCTTTACCAGTTCGACGGCAATCTCGATCATCGCGCTGGCGATCGGTGCATGTGCCATCTTCTCGCGCACGACACGCGCCGTGCCGCGGACACCGAAGATGAAGCCGTCGCCGATCACCTCGACCATGATGCCGCCGTGCTTCTGGATGTTCGACAGCGAGTGGGTGCGGGCATCGAGGGCGAAGCGGATGCGATGCGCATCGACGGCGATCGCCGAGTTCAGCACCATCGTGTAGGGCCAGCCATCACCGTCGATCGTGGCGGCGATCGCCAGGTGCGTGCCGTCGAGGTGGCGAACCAGCTCCTCAGGCATCTCGGCGCTCGGGCCTCCGCTCGCCATCCGGCGCTATCTCCTCGGCTTGCCGCGGGGGGATGGCCGCCGGCCCTTGATCGGCGTTGGCTTGCGCACCGGCTTCTTCTCGACGTCATCCGCCGCTTCTTCGGGAGCTTCGGCGTCCTCCGGCTCCATGCCAGACAGCGACGACTGACGGGCGTCGTCGCTGACGAAGCTGCCCATGTCGATCGTCGCGAGCGATGCGACGCAATCTCCGGGCGCGACGTTGATCACCGAGACGCCCTGCGCCGACCGGCCCGTCATCCGAATCGTCTCCATGCGCGTGCGGATGACGATGCCGTCCTGGCTGATCACGATCAGTTCCTGCGAGGCGTTCACCGTGCGCGATGCGATCACTTTGCCCGTCTTGGCCGTGATCGCGTAGTTGCGAACGCCCTGGCCACCGCGGTTCGTGACGCGGTACTCGTCGAACTGTGTCCGCTTGCCGAAGCCGTTCTCCGTGATGCTGAACAACTCGTGCCCCGGCGTCACGACCTCGAGCGAGACGACCTTGCCGCCCTTCTCGATCTTGATGCCGCGTACACCCCCCGACGTTCGGGATGCCGAGCGCAGCGTCGCGACGGGGAAGCGGATCGCTTGGCCGTTGGTCGTAATCATGACGATCTCGTCGTCGTCGTGCACCATCTTGGCGGCGACGAACTCGTCGCCCGCCTCGAGATCCATCGCGATCTTGCCGTTGCGCCGCACTTCCTTGAAGTCGGCGAGCGGCGTCTTCTTGACCTCGCCCGCCGCCGTCGCCATCACCATGAAGGCCTTGTCGTAGTCGCGAATCGTGACCAGTGCCGTCACTTGCTCGCCCGGCTCGGAGTCGATGACATTGACAAGCGGGATGCCCTTCGCCTGCCGCTTCGCGTCGGGCAGGTCGTACGCGCGCGACTGGAAGACGCGGCCGCGCTCCGTGAAGAACAGCACGTTGTCGTGCGTGTCGCAGACGATAAGGCGCCGCACGGCGTCCTCTTCGCGCGTCACCATGCCCGTGATGCCCTTGCCGCCGCGCCGCTGAATGCGATACGTCTCGAGCGGCAGCCGCTTCACGTAGCCGCGATTCGATAATGTAACGACGATCTCTTGGTGGGCGACAAGATCTTCTTCCGAGATCTGGTCGGCGCTCATGTTGACGATCTGCGTCTTGCGCTCGTCGCCGTACTTCTCCTTGACCTCCGTCATGTCGTCGCGGATTAGGAGGTCGATCTTGCGCGGGTGGGCGAGCAGGTCGTCGAGGTAGGCGATGCGCTTCATCAACTCCTTGTACTCGTCCTCGATCTTCGCGCGCTCGAGCTGGGCGAGGCGACGGAGCTGCATGTCAAGGACGGCCTGCGCCTGCCGATCGCTCATCGCCCACGGCCGGCCCATGAGCTTCTCTTTCGCGTCCTCGGCCGATGCGGCGGCGCGGATCGTGCGAATAATCGCATCCAGATCCTTGAGGGCGATTAGATAGCCGAGGAGGATGTGTTCGCGGTCGTGCGCCTTCGCCAGCTCGAACTCGGTGCGGCGCCGGATCACCTCGCGGCGGTGATCGATGTAGGCCTCGAGCATCTTCTTCAGGCCCATCGTCTTCGGCTGGCCCTGGTCGAGCGAGACCATGTTCATCGCGAACGACGATTGCATCGCCGTGTGCTTGTAGAGCTGATTGAGGACGCTCGCCGCCTGGCCGTCGCGGCTCAACTCGATGACGATGCGCATGCCGTGGCGGTCGGATTCATCGCGGAGGTCGCTGATGCCGACAATCTTGCGATCCTTCACGAGGTCGGCGATCTTCTCGATCAGTGTCGCCTTGTTCACCTGGTACGGCAGCTCGGAGACAATGATCATCTCACGGCTGCCGCGCGCCATCTCTTCGATGCGGGCCTTTGCCTGCATGATGATCCGCCCGCGGCCGTCGGCGTAGGCATCCTTGATGCCGTCGCGCATGATCTCGTGGCGCTTACCCTCGTCGTCGAGGGCGCTGTCCTTGCGCATGCGGAAGATGATGCCGGCGGTCGGGAAGTCGGGGCCCTTGACGATCTCCGACAGTTCTTCCGTCGTCGTCGCCGGATTCTCGATCAGCGCCCGCACGGCGTCGGTGATCTCGCCGAGGTTGTGCGGCGGGATGTTCGTCGCCATGCCGACGGCGATACCCGATGCGCCGTTGACGAGGAGGTTCGGCACCCGCGACGGCAGCACCACCGGCTGCATCCGCGAGTCGTCGTAGTTCGGGTACATGTCGATCGTGTTGCTGTCGATGTCGGCGAGCAGCTCTTCGGTGATCGGCGACATCTTCGCTTCGGTGTACCGCATCGCGGCCGGCGGATCGCCGTCGACGCTGCCGAAGTTGCCCTGGCCATCGACGAGCATGTAGCGCATCGAGAAGTCCTGGGCGAGGCGGGCCATCGCCTCGTACACGGGCGCGTCGCCGTGGGGGTGGTACTTACCCATCACCTCACCGACGATCGCCGCGCTCTTGCGATAGGCATTGTTGGGGCGCAGGTTCATCTCGTGCATCGAGAAGAGGATGCGGCGCTGCACCGGCTTCAGGCCGTCGCGCACGTCGGGCAACGCCCTCGAGACGATGACACTCATCGCGTAGTCAAGATACGATGAGCGCATCTCGTCTTCGATGCCGCGGTTGCGAATACTGCCGGGGTTAGAGTCTGTGGTCATAGGGCTAGATGCTCGTGAAAAGCGGTGCGCGTAGATTCAGTGCGCCGCGGTATCTGACTCACCAAGTTTATCAATTCCACGCGATCGAAGCCAATCGGTGAAGCTTCGTGCATTAGGGGGTGAAAACGGGGTCGGACGTAGTTGGCGCGACCAAGACGAGACGCTTACGACATCGAATATCTTGGCGAGCGGAGAGATCATTCCGCTGCGGAGGCCCCCGTCGCCCTGACCAGATCGTGTGCCGAAAGCCAGCGGGCGGCGTCGCCGCAATGGCTCAGGCGGCGCTTCGCCGATAGTCTGACGGCGTGAGTGAGGCAGGGCACGGCACGGAGCGACTCGAGGCGTTTAGCGACGGCGTATTCGCCATCGCGATCACACTGCTGATCCTCGAGATCGGTGTGCCGCGTATCACTGCCGGCGAGAGCCTGACGCGTGCGTTGCTCGACCTCTGGCCGTCATACCTAAGCTACGCCATCAGCTTTCTGGTGATCGGCGTTATGTGGTCCAACCATCACAACATATTTCGCGAGATCCAGCGCAGTGACCAGACGTTGCTCGTGCTCAACATCGTCCTGCTCATGCTCATCTCGTTCGTTCCGTTCCCGACGGCGGTGATGGCAGAGTATCTGCACCGCGGCGAACATCTCAAAGAGGCGACGGTGCTCTACGGCGTCGCATTCACCGCCATCGCGATCGCCTTCAACGCGCTGTGGCGCTACGCCTCATCGAGGGCGGGCATTCTCCAAAACGACGTCACGCCCGCGATCATTCGCTCGCGAACGCGCCGCTACCTTCTCGGGCCGGTCGTGTACGGCGTTACCATCCCGCTCGCGTTCGTCAATCCGTGGATTAGCATCGCGATTTTTGGCGCGCTGACCATGTTCTACCTGATCCCGATCGAGAGCTAGCATGCCGCCGATCTTCACATCCTTCGATGATGCGTGGAACTGGTTCGAATCTGGCGGTGAACTCGAGGCGATCGCCGGTCGCCGCGCACGGTTCACGCAGGGACGCGCGCAATTCCTCTCGTTCCAGATTGCCCTTGGCGATCTCCCAATCGCGGATGCCATCCTGGAGCTGCAAGACCAGATTGCCGATGTCGCGGGCATCTCGCTCTTTGCCCGCGAATCGCTGCACGTCTCGCTCCTCGGTATCGGCTTCCAGGTGATCGAGAAGGTGCGGATTGACGACGTACTCCGCGAGGAGGTCTCACGCGCTGCCGCCGGGGCGGCGTCGGCGATCCGCGGTGTGCCGCCGATCGAGGCGCAGGTCGGGCCGGTGAACGTCTTCCCGGACGCAATCGTACTCGAGGTGCACGACAACGGCGGCCTCGCCGACCTACGCGCGAGGCTCGCGACGATCGCCGGCGTCGATGCGTTCGGATTCTCGGCGAGCGAATACCTCCCACACGTCACGATCGCGACGTTCGGTTCGGCGGAGGTCACGACCGATCTGCGCGCTCTGCTGCCGCGTCTACGGCGACATCCGCCTGAGGCGGCAACACTACGGCGCATGGAACTCGCCCGCTGGTGGTTCACCGGCGTCGACGACGCCGACGAGACGGAGCGCGAAATCGTGCGTGAATATCCGTTGCGTGCGTAATTGGCAAGTTAGCGGGGGACGCAGGAAGACTACTTGCGGCTGGCTCGCCTGCGCGGCGCGTTTGCCGCGATCGCTTCGGCGCGGTCGATGAGGCGCCGCGCGCGCTCGACGACCGGCGCATCAACCATCTGGCCGTCGAGAGCGACCGCGCCACGCCGTTTGCCCTTGGCGGCATCAGCTGCCGCGACGATGCGATGCGCCTCTGCGACGGCCTCTGCTGACGGGGTGAATACCGCGTTCACCGGGGCCACCTGATCGGGATGGATGACGTACTTCCCACTGAATCCGATCGCCTGGGCGAGCCTCGATTCGGCGATCAGACCGCGCTCGTCCTTGAAGCCGGCGTACGGCGTATCGATCGCGAGCAACGCGTATGCCGCGGCGACGGTGACGATGACGTTGCGGGCGTGCGCGAGCGCTGCGCCGCCTGTGTCGCGAGCGACGCCGAGTGCCGCGGTGTAGTCCTCGCCGCCGACCGAGAGCGCGTCGACGCGATCGGAGGCGCGAGCGATCTCCTCGCAGCGCAGCACCGCTATCGGCGTCTCGATCAACGGAATGACGCGAATGTCGCCCGGCCGAACGCCGTTCGCCATCTCGGCCTCGCGGAGCAGCACGTCGAGATCACGCAGATCCTGCGCCGCCTCCGTCTTCGGATGGACGACGCCGGTGACGCCAGCGCGAACGATCGCCATCACGTCATCGCGAGTCAGCCTCGTCTGCACGTTGTTCAGGCGTACGAAGAGCGGTAGCCCGGAGGCGGTGAGCGCCGTGATCGCCGCCTTCACGAGCTTGCGCGCCGCCTTCTTCTCACTCGCCGGCACAGCATCTTCGAGATCAAGGACGATCGCGTCAGCGCCCACGCTGGAGGCGCGCTGCAGCATCCGTTCGTTGTTGCCGGGCACGAAAAGCAGTGTGCGTAGCACGTCGAGCATGCGCAGAGTATCGCGATGCCCGTGGCGAGGAGCAATTCGGGTGAGGACGCGGAGGCGAAGGTCAAGCGTGCGCCGTCGGAAGTCATAGTCGGAAATCGGAGCGCCAACGATTTGCGAGATGAGGACGATAGACCTCGACACCGTAGCCGGCGGCTGCCGACCGCGGTTCGACGCGTCCCGCCTCAATTCTCATTCTCTCGCTTCTCACCTCGCCGCCTCTCACCGCGCGCCCATCACCACCAGATGATGTCGTCCATCGCCTCCTCGTGCTCCTCCGAAGGGAGGTCGCGGGACCACAAGTTCGTCTCCAGATATTTCCATCCGGAGTCGGCGAAGATCATCACGATGTTTCCCTTGTCGAGGCGCTCAGCGAACTTCAGGCCTGCATGCAGCACAGCGCCCGCGGAAACGCCGCCGAAGATGCCTTCTCGCTGCATCATCAGCCGCGCCGCGCGGAAGGCGTGACCGCTGCGCACGAGCATCTTGCCGTCGAGAAACGAGAGGTCGAGGATCGGCGGGATGAAGCCATCGGCGAGGCTCTTCAGACCTTGCAGCTGATTGCCGGGGTGCGGCTCGACGGCGATCACCTTCGTGCGCGGGTTCTGCTCCTTCAGGCGATGCCCCGTGCCCATGAGCGTCCCGCCCGTGCCGAGGCCGGCGAGGAAGATATCGACGTCGGGGACGTCCTCAAGGATCTCCGGCCCGGTCCAGACATAGTGAGCGCGGGCATTGTGCTCGTTGCAGAACTGGTCGAGCATGAATACGCGCCCGTCCGCGGCCATCTCGCGCGCCACCTTCATCGCGCCCGTGATGCCCGCTGCGCCCGGCACCCAATGCACGTCGGCGCCATAGACGCCCAGCGTGCGCGGGATCTCGGGATACACGTTCTCGGGCAGGATGATGCGAGTGCGGTACCCCATCGCCCGGCCAATCATCGCGAGGGCGATGCCGGTATTGCCGGTGCTCGCCTCGATCACCGTGTCGCCGGGCACGAGCAGGCCGTCGCGCTCGGCGTGCTGGATCATGTGCTTCACGATGCGGTCTTTGATCGAGCCCGTCGGATTCCACCCCTCAAGCTTGGCGTATAGCTTCACCTCCGGCCGCGGCGAGAGGTGGCGCAGCTCGACCATCGGCGTCCGGCCGATCGTATGAAGGACGTGGCGGTGGTGCATGCGGGGAGTGTAGCTTTGCGGGCTGCTGGGTGTGTATGCGGTCGACGTTGATGTTGGATGTTCGACCGCCGGGAGGCCGGAGATGGCTAGATCCGTCCACCGCTCCGCCCTCCACCACCCGGCCCTCATCCTATACTTGGCGCAATGAAGGTATCCGACCTGGGCGAGTTTGGATTGATCGCACGGCTTCGCGCAGGCCCATCCGAATTAGATGATGGGCGACTGCTGGTCGGCCCTGGGGACGATGCAGCGGTGTGGCGCAGCGGTGACGAATATGTGATCGCGACGACCGACACGATGGTTGCCGGGCCGCACTTCCTGCCTGACAAGGTTGCCTGGCGGGACGTTGGATGGAAGGCGCTGGCGACCAACATCAGCGACATTGCGGCGATGGGCGGCGAGCCGGCGTTTGCGCTCGTCACGCTGTGCCTGCCGGCGGACGCATTAGTCGAGGCGATCGACGAGCTGTATGCCGGTCTGCGCGACTGCTCCGCCGCCTTCGGCGTCACGATCGCCGGGGGTGATATCGTCTCATCGCCGGTGTTCGCGATCACGATCGCGCTGAATGGGACAGCGGCGCTTGACGGAAACGGCGTTCCGTTGCTGCTGAAGCGCGATACAGCGGCGGCTGGCGACCTTATCGCCGTTAGCGGGCCGCTCGGTGGCTCGGCTGGCGGGTTGCGGCTGTTGCTCGCCGGGCAGCAACTCACATCCGAAGGCGAACGCTCGCTCATCGATCGGCACATGCGACCGCTGCCGCGACTCGACGCCGGTCATGCGGCGATCGCGAGCGGCGTCCGATGCGGCATGGATATCAGCGACGGCCTCGTGCAGGATCTCGGCCACATCTGCCATGCGAGCCGCTTCGGCGCGGAACTATCTCTTGGTCGTGTGCCCGTTGAGCCCGGCCTCGCTGAACGCTTCCCGGAAGACGCGGCAATGCTCGCGGCCACGGGTGGCGAGGACTACGAACTGCTGCTTGTCGGCGACGAAGCGACGCTCGCGGGGACATCCGCGGCGCTAGTGACACCTTTGGTCATCGTCGGGCGAATGGTCGAAGGTGACGCGCGCGTTCGTGTGCTTCGCGAAGACGGCACGGAGGTCGCGTTGCCAGGTGCCGGCTGGGATCATCTGGCGGCTGCTCCCTCATGAACGGCAGGCCGGCGATCGCGAGCGCGACGGTTGCGGCGACGAGGAGGCTCGGCGAACGCATCGGTCGGCTGCTGGCCGCAGGCGACGTGGTGCTGCTGTCAGGAGAACTTGGCGCCGGCAAGACCGTGCTGGCGCAGGGCATCGGCCGCGGCCTCGGGGTCGCTGATCCGATCAAGAGCTCGTCGTTCGTGATCATGAACGAATATGACGGCGCGAACCTCCGCCTCTATCACGCCGACCTCTACCGGCTCGAGGATCCGCAGCAAGTTGCCGAGCTCATGATCGACGAGCACGCGGCGCCGGGGGTGCTCGTCGTCGAGTGGCCGGAGCGCGCCCTCGCCGAGATGCCGGCAGAACACCTGCTGGTGCGCCTGTCGTACGACGCGGCGGGCGCCCACGCCCGTCGCATCGAGATCGAGCCGCGCGGGAAGCGGTACGTAGCGCTATGCCAGCGCCTCGATGGCCGCAAGGCCGCGCGTTAGTACGAGCACCGGCCGCCGGCGCACTCCCGGCAGGGCGATTGGTGGCCGCCGTTGGGCGTGCTGACCGCGATCGATATACTCGCGCGAGGCGCCACAGCTTTGTTTCGATCGCCTGCCACAGGCGCGCAGCGACACAAGATCGGCGCACTAGGCGCGCGTTTTGTTTTTTGAGGTGCTGGATGCCCGATCCGCTGTTGATAGCGAAATGCGATCGCGACGTTGTCCTTCTACCGGGCATGGCGAATCGCCACGGCCTCATCGCCGGGGCAACAGGCACGGGCAAGACCGTCACGTTGCAGGTGCTTGCTGAGAGCCTGAGCAGCATCGGTGTGCCGGTGTTCATGGCCGACGTCAAGGGCGACCTCTCGGGCATCAGTCAGGCCGGCTCCGCGACGCCGCGCATCGCCGATCGAATCAAGCAGCTCGCGCTCCCCGACTACACGTTCGCAGGCTCTCCCGTCACATTCTGGGACGTACTCGGCGAGGGTGGCCATCCGATCCGCACGACGGTCTCCGAGATGGGGCCGCTCCTCTTGTCGCACATGCTCAATCTCAACGACACGCAGGAAGGCGTCCTGCAGATCGTCTTCAAGATTGCCGACGATAACGGGCTGTTGCTCCTTGACTTGAAGGACCTTCAGGCGATGTTGAAGTATGCGGGCGACAATCCTGCCGACTTCCAGACGCAATATGGCAACATCTCCGCCGCCAGCATCGGCGCGATCCAGCGCGGCCTGCTTGTGCTCGAGCAGCAGGCCGGCGACAAACTCTTCGGCGAGCCGGCGCTCGATATCAACGACCTGCTCCAGACCGATGCCCAGGGTCGCGGCGTCGTCAACATCCTCGTTGCCGACAAGCTCATGCAGATGCCGCAGACCTACGCATCGCTGCTGCTGTACATCCTTTCCGAGCTCTATCAATCGCTACCCGAAATCGGCGATCCGGAGAAACCCAAGCTCGTCTTCTTCTTCGACGAGGCGCACCTGCTGTTCCACGATGCACCGAAGGTCCTTCTCGACAAGATCGAGCAGGTCGTCCGCCTCGTGCGCTCGAAGGGCGTCGGCGTCTACTTCATCAGCCAGAACCCGCTCGACATCCCGGAGGTCGTCCTCGGCCAGCTCGGCAACCGCGTCCAGCACGCTCTTCGCGCCTTCACGCCGCTCGACCAGAAGGCGGTGAAGGCGGCGGCACAGACTTTCCGCGCCAACCCGAAGGTGGACGTCGCCACCGTGATCACGGAACTCGCCGTCGGTGAAGCGCTGATCTCAACCCTGGAAGAGAAGGGCACGCCGTCGATCGTCGAGCGCGCGTTCGTCATACCGCCGCACAGCCAGATCGGCCCGATCACACCGGATCAGCGCAAGCAGATCATCACCGGCTCGGTGCTCTTCGGCCACTACGAAAACGCGATCGATCGCGAGTCGGCGTTCGAGAAGCTTAAGGTCCGCGCCGACGAAAAGACGCAGCAGGCCGCCGCCGCCGAGGCGCAGAAGGCGCAGGAGAAGGCCGCCGCTCAATTCGAGAAGGATGCCGCGAAGGCGGAAAAAGAAGCCGCCCGGGCGGAACGCCAGACCCACAGGCGTTCAAGCGACGACCTCGTCGACAGCATGATGAAGAGCACCATGCGCGCCGCCGGCAGCCAGCTCGGCCGCCAGATCACCCGCGGCATCCTCGGCGGCATCTTCGGCGGCAAGCGGTAGGTGCGGAGGCGCGTCGTCGCAGTGAGCAGTCCCCGCAATCGAACAACTACCCTCACCCCCGCGCGACGCCCGGAGCGCTGAGGCGGAACTCGGGCGTCAGTGCGCGGAGCATGTTGACGCGGCCGGCGCCGGCCCAGTCGGCACGATCGCCGGCTGGGACGGGATCGGCCGTCGCCTTGATGATCGAGACGATCGCCGCCGGGCTCAGGGCGCGGCGGTGCGAGAGCATCAGGGCGACGAGGCCGGTCACCTGCGGCGCGGCGAACGAGGTGCCGTCGCCCGAGGCGTACGCATCCTCACCGTCGAGACACGCGAGGAATGTCCGGCACGTGCCCCTCGGCACCGTGCCGATGATCTGCTCGCCGACGGCGACGACGTCGACCTCTGGACCGGTGTCCGAGAACGACGCGCGGCGATTCGGGTCGGCCGATGTCGCGCCGACCGCGAGGACGTCCGGGTAACGCGCGGGGTACTCGACAGCGCCACCGGTGTTGCCCGTCGCCGCGACGAGCAGCACGCCGTAGTCGTCGCGGGCGATCCGGATCGCCTCCTTGATGAACGCGGAATCGACCGGGCCGCCGAGGCTGACGTTGAGCACCGCGGCGCCGTGCTGGACGGCGTAGAGGATGCCCTCAGCGAGGGCGAAGCTGCTGCCGCCGCCGCTGCAGTCGAGCACCTTGACCGGGATGATCGTGACGCCGCGCGCGACGCCGACCATGCCGCGGCCGTTGCCGCCCGCGGCGATGATCCCCGAGACGAACGTGCCATGCCCGAGATCGTCTCGCACGGCGCCTTCCGTCGCTGCCGCGCACCCCGGCTCGGGATCGGGCACGAAGGCGCAGCCGTGATCGTCGTCGATACAGCCGTCGTGATCGTCGTCGATGCCGTTGTTCGGAATCTCCGCCGTGTTCGTCCAGATCCGGCCATGGAGGTCGGGATGCGTCGTATCGATCCCCGTGTCGAGGACGGCGACGATGACGTCCGGCCGGCCTTTCTCGATGTCCCACGCCTCCGGCGCGTGCACGGCGGAGAGATACGGCTGCTCGCGCGGGAACAGGGCGTCGGCCGGCGTGTCGGCGCGGCGCAGCGCGTACGATGGCTCGGCATAGAGGACGCTCGCCTTCGCCCGAAAGTCGGTGATCGACCGCGCGATCGTCGAACCGGCCGGTGGCACGAGGTTGAGCGCCGGCGGCGTCTCGACACGGCTCGCCTCCGTGTACCCGAGGCCGCGCGCATATACGGCGACCGTGTCGAGATCAGCGGCGCTGCGGGCGCGGACGATGATCGAGGTGGCGGGCCGGATCGGTGCTGGCACCGCAACCGATGGTGAGGGTGGCGGCGGCGCGCCAGGTGAGGCGGGAACCGCGCACGTCGCGGCGACGAATACCAGCAGCATGCAGGCCGCGAGGAGCGACAGCGCCGCGTTCCGTGCGTGGCCGATCGGCCTCACCGGCCATCCTCCCCAACCGCATCCCTTGCGTCGACGTGAGGGTAGCACGTCTGGGTCACTGGGCGACTGGTGACTGTTGACCGACGACCGAACACAAACTACAAACACAAACTACGAATGACCGACTCCCCAGATGCTACACTCGCCAGCGGAGGTCGCAGCGATGCCGATCCGGATTCTGGCGCCGCACGAGGCGGCGAAGATCGCCGCCGGCGAGGTGATCGAGCGACCGGCCTCCGTCGTGAAAGAACTTGTCGAGAACGCCCTCGATGCCGGCGCGACGCGCGTTGCCGTCGAGATCCGCGAGGGCGGCCTGGCCCTGATCCGGGTTGCCGACAACGGCTGCGGCATCGAGCCTGGCGAGCTGCGGCTCGCCTTCGAGCGTCACGCGACGAGCAAAGTCGCCGGCGAGGATGACCTCTGGCGGATCGCCACGCTCGGCTTCCGCGGGGAGGCGCTGCCCAGCATCGCCGCTGCCGGCGAGGTCGAGTTGCTGACGCGCGTCCACGGCAACGATGTCGGCGCCCGCATCCGCCTCCGCGACGGCGCGGTCTCGGACGAAGGCGCCGGCGCTGCGTCCCCGGGCACGACGTTCTCGGTACACCGTCTCTTCTCGACACAACAGCCGCGCTTGCGCTTCCTGCGCTCGCCGGCCAGCGAGTCGACGCAGGTGTCGTCGGTCGTCGTCCACTACGCGATGGCCTATCCGGAAGTGCGATTCGAGCTGATAATCGACGGCAGGACGACGCTGCAGACCGACGGTGCCGGCAGCCTGATCGACGCCATCGCCGCCGTCTACGGCGCAGACGTCGCCGCCGCGGCGATCGAGCTCGATGCGCCGCCGGCGAACGAGGGTGAGGCAGGCGTCCGCGGCGTCGTCATCGAGCCGCGCCTGCACCGATCGACCCGTAACTACATCGGCCTCTATGTGAACCGCCGCTGGGTGAAGAACCGGACGCTGACGTTCGCCGTTGGCGAGGCGTACCAGGGGATGCTGCCGATCGGCCGGCACCCGATCGCCGTCCTCGACCTGCGCGTGCCCGCCGATGAGGTCGACGTCAACGTCCACCCAACCAAGGCCGAGGTGCGGCTGCGACGCGAGCGCGAGGTGTTCGGCGTGCTGCAGCGCGCGGTGCGCCGCGCCCTCTCGGACTCCGCGACGGTGCCGCTCGCCTCGACGTCGATCTGGGGCGGCGTCGATGCCCGCGCCGGCATGGACGTGCCGCCGCTCTTTCTGCGCACGCCGCCCCTTCAGGCACCGCTGCCCCAACCAGCGCTCACGGCCCGCGAGGACGTGCTCGCCGCGTCTCCGTCGCCGGCGCCGGTGGCGATGATCGATCGGCTGCCGCTGCTCCGGCCCGTCGGTCAGGTTGGCAACACCTACGTCGTCGCGGAGGGACCGGAAGGCGTCTACCTGCTCGACCAGCACGCCGCCCACGAGCGCGTCCTCTACGA
>JBBSDV010000020.1:0-24123 GCA_038240335.1 Dehalococcoidia bacterium | reverse complement strand
TTCGCGGATCAGGGGGAACTTATCCTGCATCTCGTTGAGCAGGCGCTGATCGACGTCGTCCATGCCGCTGGCCGTGCCGCGTGTTCGTGCCGGTGACGTCATCGTGCCGCTCCTGTCGCCTGCGCGTTTTCGATCGCCGGCTCGATGCCAAAGTTCGTGTCGTAGAGATGCTGGATCTTGGCAAGCTCGCCGGCCGTGAGCGGCGTCAGTTCCGACGCGGCGGCGAACTCCACCATCTGCTCGCGGTTGTAGATGTTCGGCAGGGCCGACGAGAGGATCGGGTCGGTGAGGATCCATAGCAGCGCGATCTGTCCGAGCGTCGCGCCGGGGCGCGCGTCGACGAGAAACTGCAGCTGCTCGACCTTCTTCACGCCGTTGATGAGCCACGAACGTGGCCGGTGGCGCCGATGGTCGTTGGCAGCGAACGTCGTATCGACGGTGTAGCCGCCCTCGAGCAGACCGGAGCTGTGCGGCACGCGGGCTACCACACTGGCGCCGTTCGCGCGGCAGGCCTCGATCTGGGTGCGGCCGGGATCCTGCTCCAGCATGTTGTAGATGATCTGCATCGCGGTGATGTTGCGGTCGCGCGCCGCCCGCACACCCTCCTCCTCCCAGCCGATCGCCGGGCCGAGAGCGACGCCGTAGGCGCGGATCTTGCCCTCGCGCTGCAGATCTTCGAGGCAGGCGAACGTTTCGTCACGCTCGATCGCGTCCATCTTCGGATTGTGCAGTTGGTAATAGTCGATCCGATCGCGCTTGAGGCGGCGGAGGCTCTCGTCGCAAGCCTTGCGGATGTACGCCGGGCTAAAATCCTGCGGGATCTCCTGCTGGCCGCGGCGCTCGCCGCTGAAGCTGTAGAAATCGTAGCCCACCTTCGTGGCGATCGTGACGCCGGCGTCGTTGCCGAATGCTTCGCCGAGCTGCTCCTCGGAGCGGCCGTTACCATAGCTGTCCGAGGCGTCGAAGAAGGTGTAGCCAAGGCTACGCGACTCGCGGAGCAACGAGATTGCCTCGGCGTCGGTGTACTCGCCCCACCAGCCGGTGCTGAGCGTCCACAGCCCGAAGCCGACAACCGAGACGTCTGTGTCGGTCTCGCCGAGCTTTCGATACTCCATACGCCCTCCAGACGAGCGAACAAGACGGTCGCTTCGTCGTCGCAGCCGTTCCAGTCATCGTACGATCCGCGGCAGTCCTGTGCATCTCATCGTGTCAATACGCGTGCGCGATATGCGCGGTTTGCCCAGATGTCGGCCGGAACTGTCGGATGCTTCGAGCCATCGCTCATTCCAGCCGCCCTGGGGCTGTGCTTCTTGACGCTTCGTTCGTTTCGCGACGAGAAGTCGGCGGCGCTCCGACTTGTTCGCCTCATTCGCCGTGTCCGCTTGCGCGGACGCGGATACAGTTTGAAGCAAGGAGGAAGAGTGCTGGGGCACACCGCCAGACCCCCGACAGAGTGCGCTGCGCTCTCTGCCTCCCGCTTCATTATCATCATCATCGGCTTGCGACGCGCCGAAGGCCGCGCCTACCGCTCGCGCCTGAGGCGACGACTCGATACCTTCTCTGCACCATGGCTGATGACGCGAAACGAGTCTGCATCACCGGGATCGGCGCCGTATCGGCTTTCGGGCGCACGGCCGAAGCGCTGTGGAGCGGCGTCAGCGGCGGTATCAGCGCCGTGGGGCCGATCACGCTGTTTGACGCATCAGGATTCGCCTGCCGGATTGCCGGCGAGGCGAAGGATTACCATCCACGCGACGACATGGATGCGGACGCCGCTGCCTCGATGGATCGCCGGATGTTGTTCGCAACGGACGCGGCAATCCAGGCGCTAATCCAGAGCGATCTGCCGATCAATGCCGAGACCGTCTCCCAAATCGGCGTGGCGGTCGGCGCCGAGATGCCGGAGAAGTCGATCACCACCGCGGCGACCGTCGCCCGCACGATCGGCGCTGCCGGGCCGGTGATGCATCTTTCGAACGGTGCCGCGAGCGGGTTGATGGCGATCGGCGAGGCCGCCGAGTGGATCCGGCGCGAAGAATGCGCGATCGCGGTCGCTGGTGGCGCAGACGCGCCGATCACGCCGGAGAACCTCGAGCACTTCGACCGACTCGGCATGCTGTCGCACAATAACAATGATCCGCAACACGCGATGCGGCCGTTCGACGCCAAGCGCGACGGCTTCGCGCTCGCCGACGGCGCGGCGATGGTGGTGCTCGAAGACGAGGATGTGGCGATTCGCCGCGGCGCTAACATCCTCGCCTACGTCGACGGCTACGGCGCGAGCTTCAATCGATCATCGGTGCTCCATCCGGCGGCGAACGAGCTCGACGCCGGCCGGGCGATGCAGAAGGCGTTGATCAAGTGGGATCTGACGCTGCAGGGCGAGATCGACGTGATCTTCGCGAGCGCCGGCGGTGGCGCGGTCGATGAGACGGAGGGCAAAGCGATTCGACGGGTCTGGGGGCCGAACACCGACAAGCTCTGGGTGACGGCGATCAAGCCCGCCATTGGGCACACCCTGGGAGCATCCGGCGCGCTGTCGCTCGTTGCCGCGATCTTCTCGCTCCAGGCGGGGCTTATTCCGCCGGCGGCAAATCTTGAGCACGCTGATCCGGAATGCGGCGAGCTCGAAGTCGTGACGGAATCGGTGCACCGTCTGCACGGCACGAAGGCGATCGTGAACGCGTTTGGCATTGGCCACAATGCGAGCGTTATCATCTCCCGCCCGTAAGCCACCGATGCCACCGTCTCGCAACAGCCCGGCCGACGAACAGCAGCACATGCACCTCGCGCAGTACAACGTCGCGAGGCTCGTCGCGCCGCTCGACGATCCGCGGATCGCGGACTTCGTGGCCGACCTCGAGCGCATCAACACGCTCGGCGATCGTAGCCCCGGGTTCGTCTGGCGGCTGCAGGGTGAGGATGGCACTTCGACGGATGTGCGGGTCGGCGACGACGATGCCGTGATCGTCAACCTCACGGTCTGGGAGTCGATCGAGGCCCTATTTGAGTACACGTACCACAGCGGCCACGTCGAGCTGTTTCGGCGCCGGCGCGAGTGGTTCGATCAGCCGACGGCGCCACACCTCGTGCTCTGGTGGATCCCCGCTGGCGCGATCCCGACCGTGACCGAATCACAGGCGCGTCTCGATCACCTGCGCGCGCATGGACCGACCGCGCACGCCTTCACCGTCAAGCACCGGTTTGCAATGCCCGCGACGGCGCTCCTCGAGAACGCATGAGCGCTCGCCGGCGCCCTCCGTGCCTTCGAGCAAACAGCGACAGCGCCATCCTAATGCTGCTTCCAACGATTCTTTAGTCTCGTGACGAGGATCCATCGTCGGCGTTGTCCAACTTCCTCGCCTCATTCGCCGTGTCCGCTCGCGCGTACCCGGATGCAGTTATGAAATGAGAGAGTGTCTCCGGGGGACACCCCCGAACCCCCGGCAGAGGCGCTGCGCCCTCTGCACTCCCGCTTCACCCGGCCCTCGACACCTCGGGCTCGCCCTGCAGGACTCTACGAAAGCACTGCCTTACACGAACACGAGCGCGAGCGGCACCACGAGCAGAGCGCTGAGGAATACCGCGAAGCCTCGCTTGGTTGCCGTTGCCTTGCTCGCGGCGCCGAGGATCAGGTTGCGGAACGGGTCGAAGACGAAGACGAGGATCAGCATCGAGATGCCGAGCACGGCGATCATCTCGCTGAAGATGATCGTGAACGCGCGCGGTGCGTCGAGCAGCAGCGTAACGAAGAGCTTGTCGACGAAGGTGCCGATCTGCGCGCCCATGACGTACGGGATGATGTTCTTGCGCCGCACGATGCCCTTCATGGAGAGCGGCACGAGGATGGTCAGCGACACGGCGACGGACACCGTGAGCACGGTGATCGCGATGCCGAGGATGAACATCGTGAACTTCTGGTGGAGGAACTCGACGACGCGCTGGAACCGGGCATCGGTCGACTCGAGCGACGGCAGCGCCGCATCGAACAGCTTGAGCGACGCGACGACCGAAACGACGCCGACGGCGAAGAGCCCGAGCAGCGGCAAGAAGCTATCGAAGAAATCGACCGCCGGCTTGTAGGCCTCGTTGACGCCCTTGATGATGCCGGGTGAGCCGAACCGCACGCCATCGAGCGTGCCGCTCTTGAGCAGCACGTAGCCAATCGGGATCGCCATCGCATAGACGATCCACGTCGTCATCAGCGCGACGACGCCGATGTAGAGGCCATCGGGTTCGCGACGGCCGCGGATGTAGTACATGAAGCCGACGAAGAGCACGATGAACGACGCGCCGAGACGGCCGCCGCTGATCATGAAGTAGGCTTGGGTCTCGCTCAGGACGCCGCGGCTGAACAAGGTCAGCGCCACCGACGCGACGGGCGAGCCACTGCCGAGGAGGTACGCGCTTACCCAGCCGAAGCCGAGGTAGTTCACTGCGGTATCGACCGTGAGCCCGTCGAGGATCGGCGTGATGCCAGTGGCCCCGCGCTTCATCAACTGCAGCGACAGGATGAATAGCGCGAGGGCGATCGAGAGCGAGAGCAGCCGCTTCAGTAGCCGGTAGCTCAGCGCGAGCCGCGGGAAGCGCGACGCGACGATGACGCCGTCGATCTCGTCGCCGGCGGGTAGCGGAATTGCGCCCTCGCGCGCCCGGCCGGCAGCCATCGCTAGACCTTCGCGCGCTCGGCCGCGATGAGGACGCGTGCGACCTCAGGCCGCGAGAATTCGTGCGGCGGCTCAATGCCGTTGGAGAGGAACTCGCGCACCTGCGTGCCGCTCAGCGAGACCCGCTCGTCCGGGCCGTGCGGACACGTCTTGCTCGATGCCATGCCTTCACAGCGCTTGCAGAAGAAGGTGTGCTCGAAGAACAGCGGGGTGATGCCGAGCGCCTGCGGGTCGAACTCGCTGAAGATCAGTTGCGCGTCGTACGTGCCGTAGTAGTTGCCGACGCCGGCGTGATCGCGGCCGACGATGAAGTGCGAGCAGCCGTAGTTCTTGCGCATGATCGCGTGGAAGATCGCCTCGCGCGGCCCGGCATAGCGCATCGCCGCCGGCAGTACGGAGAGCAGCACGCGATCCTTCGGGTAGTAGTTCTCGAGCAGCACCTTGTAGCACTCCATCCGCACGTCAGCAGGGATGTCGTCCGACTTCGTCTCACCGACGAGCGGGTGGAGCAACAGGCCATCCGTGATCTCGAGCGCCGCTTTCTGGATGTACTCGTGGGCGCGGTGGACGGGGTTGCGCGTCTGGAATCCGACGACGCGCTTCCAGCCGCGCTCGGCGAATGCGGCCCGCGTCTCTGCCGGCTCAAGCCGGTACTCGGGGAAGGTCGGATTCTCTGGGCGCCGGAAGATTTGGATTGAGCCGCCGATCAGGATGTCGTCCTGGGCGTACACGGCCGCGACGCCCGGGTGCTGGTCCTCGGTCGTGCGGTAGACCTGCTTTGCCTCGTGCTCTTTGTCGTAGTCGAAGTCTTCCTCGACGGTCATGATCGCGAGCGGCGTGCCATCGTCGTGGGTGAGGGCGATCTCGCCGGTGAAGCGGTTCGCCTGCTCCTTCGAAACACTGAGGGTGATCGGGATCGACCACGGCAAGCCGCCGGGCAGGTGCATCGTGTCGACGACGCTCTGGTACTGATCGCTCGTCATGAATCCGTCGAGCGGGCTGAAGCCGCCGTTCGCCAGCATCTCGAGGTCGGCGAGCTCGCGCGAGTTGAGCCGCCGCTTCGGCAGATCCTGCGCCTTCTCCTCGAGGGCCTGCGCCTCGTCGCCGAATACCTGGCGAGGGTTCAGCGTGCCGCCGTGGGGCGCGATCAATCCGTCGTCCGTTACATCCGCCATTAGTGGTTCTCCATACTCGCGCACCGCGCGGCTATCGATCGTGTGAGGTGCATCGCTATCGGCCGGCCACCGCTGCTGTCTCCGCCCGGAGCAGTGCGCAGTGTCCGCTTGCGCGTACCCTGCCTTCGATATGAGATAGGGTGCCGGGGACACCCCGGACCCCGGCAGAGGCGCTGCGCCCTCTGCACTTCCGCGTCACTCGACTACGGTGGGAGTCGGACGCCCGCCGCCTCGATCCTGCAAGAGCCAGCCTCACGCAAAGGCTTCCAGCTTCGACCTCAGCCCGCTGCCGAAGCCGCGACGGGCACGAGGCCCATCTCCTCGAGCTTCGCGAGCACCTTGCCGACGCTCTCCGGCAGATCCTCAGTCTCGCTGTCGACGGTCACTTCGGGGTGCAGCGGCTCTTCGTACGGGTCGCTGACGCCGGTGAAGTTCTTGATCTCGCCCTTGATCGCCTTTTCGTACAGACCCTTCACGTCACGGCGCGTCAGTTCCGGGATCGAGCACTTGACGAAGACCTCGACGAAGTTACCGACGTTGCCGCGCACCTCGTCGCGAATGTCGCGGTAGGGCGAGATCGCCGACGCCAGCACGCAGACGCCGTTGCGCGTCAGCACCTCGGCCACCCAGCCGATGCGGCGGATGTTCGTGTCGCGGTCTTCCTTGCTGAAGCCGAGGCCCTTGCTCAGGTGCGTGCGCACGACGTCCCCGTCGAGCTTCTCGATCTTCGTGATGCCGCGCTGCCGCAGCAGCGGCTCGATGGCGTCGGCGATCGTCGTCTTGCCCGCTCCTGAGAGGCCGGTGAACCAGATAGTGAATCCCTTGTGCTCCAAGTTGGCGTTGTCCTCCGTCATAGCGGCACTCGTCATCATCATCAGCAGCGGTCGCATCCGCCGCACCTCGCACGTTGTTATTGCCGGCCGTCGGCGTCCTCGCGATCGAGAGCCGGATATCTCGATCTCACACGCCGCAAACTGCCTCGGCGCGATGCCCTTTCGATCGAGCCACCGGCCATTCTGCCGGCGTCTACCAGCCCTACGTGATCGTGCCAGCGCCCTCACGTTCCGATGCTGGGAGATCGGCGCCGTTCGGGCCGAAGTCTTCGCTCGTCTCGCCGTCCGGCACATGCAGGCCGCACTCGACCTTGTCGAAGCCCTGCCAGCGGCCGCTGCGCGGATCCTCGCCCGCCAGCACTGGCTTCGTGCAGTGCATGCAGCCAATGCTCGGATAGCTACGGTCGTGC
This sequence comes from Dehalococcoidia bacterium, assembly GCA_038240335.1. GTDB lineage: Bacteria > Chloroflexota > Dehalococcoidia > DSTF01 > JACRBR01 > JBBSDV01. Next base: position 17,038 of record JBBSDV010000020.1, on the reverse strand, counting down.
AACTCGTTATACGGCACGCCGTTGTCGAGGATGTAGCTCCACACCTGCGATTCCGTCCATGCCGCCAGCGGGTTGAGCTTCACCAGACCGAACTTGTCGTCCCACTCGACGATGTCGATGTCTGTCCGCGTCTTCGATTGGTCGCGCCGGATGCCGCTGATCCAGGCGCGCTTTCCGGCGAGTGCGCGGGCGTTCGGTTCGACCTTACGGATCGCGCAGCAGGCATCGGGATCGCGCGCCCAGAGCGCGTCGCCGTGCTTCGCGGCCTGCTGCTCCGGCGTCAGCAGCGACATGAAGCCGGCGGGCTGGACGTCGTACTTCTTGGCGACGATATCGCGCAGCCTGTAGGTCTCGGGGAAGAGAAAATCCGTGTCGAGATAGAAGACTTCGACGGTACGATCGATCTGCATCATCATGTCGAGCAACACCATGCCCGACGGGCCGCCGAAGCTGCATGCAAGCGTCAGCCCGGGCTGATATTGGTCGTCAGCCCAGCGCAGGATCTCCTGGGGCGTTTTGCCGTCGAGCGCCAGCGATGCCGCGTGCAGCGCTACCGTGTCGGGTGCTTGTGGCGTTGCTTCCTGCGTCGTCATGATCGATCTCCGCGCCGTCGCGATTCGTGCGCGGCGGCTCGATGCGTCGTACGTCTTCAGTCACCGTGGGACAGCTCTAGGATCTGTCCTTATGGGGCTACGGGGTTCAACGGTCTGCGTCTCCACCCATCAAAAATTCTGTGTTCTCTGTGGCCCTCTGTGGATCGTCCCCCTAGACAGCGCATTCGCCTTCGCCCATGTCGTCGAGAGTGAAGAACTTGCTTTGGCCCCAGTCGACGAAGGCCATCGGATCCTTCGTGAACTCGGGCACGATGCGGAACTCGGCGAGCTCTTCCTGGATGCGCGGCGTGCCGGTGCGCGCGTGCCATGCACCGAAGACCTCGCCCTCGCTGCGCTCCTTCACGTACATCTCGACGATGCGCTCGAACGCATCGGGGGCATAGCGCGCGGGAATCTTCATTGTCAGCTTGGCCAGCCTGCCCTCGCCCTGGCCGCTGCCGCCGAGCATCATCTGAACCGCCGGGATCTGCCGTTCGCCGACCCGGATCGCCATGCCGTAAAAGCCGATATCGGCGATGTGGTGCTGGCCGCAGGAGTTCGGGCAGCCGCTGATCTTCACCTTGATCTGCTCGACGAGCGGATCGCGGTACTTGCCGTTGCCGGCGAGAATGCGCGCCCGTAGTTCCGTACCGAAGCCCTTCGACGACGTGACGCCGATCGCGCAGGTGTCGGCGCCGGGGCAGGTCATGACGTCGGAGATCGTCAGCGCGTGGTCTTCTGCGAGGCCAATGTCGACGAGCGCGCCGTGCAACGCCGAGAGGTCATCCTCGTGGACCCAGCGCAGCACGAAGTTCTGCGTCGCGGCGGTGCGGATGTGGCCGCCGGCGTAGGTGCGCGCGATCTCCGCGAGTGCGTGCATCTGGGTCGCCGTCGCGTCGCCGATCGGCAACAGCACATGGACGGTGGAGAAGCCGGGCTGCGACTGCCGGAGCGCGTTCGTTCGCCGCCACACATTGAAGCCTTCGCGCGGCTTCGCGACGCCGCCATTGCGAGAAGCGTGCGAGCCGTTCGCCGGCGCCTCTTCGAGCAGCGTGAAGTCGGGCTCGCGGTAGCGTTCGTCCGTGGCGGGCGGCAGCGTCGCCAGCTCAAGTTCGTACAGCCGACGGAACTCCTCGATGCCGAGCCTAGCGACGAGGAACTTTATCCGCGCCTTGTTCTTGTTGCGCCGCTCGCCGAAGCGATCCCAGACGCGGATCGACGCCTCGATCGTGCGCAGTTGCTCGCGCACGGGGATGAACTCCTCGAGCACATCGGCGACGCGCGGCGTCGCGCCGAGACCGCCGCCGACGCTGACGCGGAAGCCCTGCACCCCGTCACGCTCGAGGGCCATGAGGCCGATATCGTGGATCGGGATCATGCCGCGATCGGCGGGACTCGCGGAGTAGGTGATCTTGAACTTACGCGGCAGCTTCTGGTTGACGGGGTTGCGGAGGAAGTAGCGCATCGCCGCCTCGGCGTACGGCGTCACGTCGAAGACACAGTCGTCGGCGATGCCAGTGAGCGGATCTGCGGTGACGTTGCGCACGGTGTGGCCGCATGCTTCGCGTGTCGTGATGCCGACCCCGGCGAGCCGCCGCATGATCTTCGGCGAGTCCTCGAGCTGCACGAAGTGGATCTGGATCGCCTGCCGCGTCGTTACATGGCCGAGCTTGCGGGGCGTGTACTGCTCGGCCACCTCGGCGATCGCGTGCAGTTGATCCGGCGTGAGCGTACCGTGCGGCACCTTGATCCGCATCATCTGCACGTTCGCCTGGCGCTGGCCGTACGTCCCGTGCTGTAAGCGGAAGGGCCGGAAGTCGTCGCCGAGTCCGGCGCCGGCGCGCCACGCGAGCGCTTCCTTCTCGAAATTATCGATCTCAGCGCGGACAATCGGATCATCCGACTTGTCGACGGCGAATTCGGAACGGGTGACCTGAGCGACCATCTTGCACCTCCCCGCTATGTGGCGGGCACTGATCCTCTAAAGTGAATCAACTTAGTCAACATTATGCCGAACTCTCCCGAGGCGAGTCAAGCGCCATCCGAGCAACGATCGACGAGATTCGAATGAAACCACGACCGGCGGATACAGAAAGCATAGGCGGTGAGCTCTCGGCTGTCTATTATGGCGGCATGACGGCACAGTATTCTTCCGCCCCTCTGGTGTCCTTCGCGCACCTGCCGACGCCGCTCGACGAGGCACCGCGGCTCTCGGAGGCACTCGGCGTGCGCATCCTCGTGAAGCGCGACGACATGACGGGGCTGGCGCTCGGCGGCAATAAGGCGCGCAAGCTCGACTACCTGATGCGCGACGCCGTCGCGAAGGGCTGCGATACGGTCGTCACTGCCGGCGGCGCCCAATCGAACTTTTGCCGGATGACGGCGGCCGCGGCGGCGCGGCTCGGGATGACGTGCCACCTCGTTCTCAGCGGCGAGCCGCCGTCGCGATATTCCGGCAACCTCGTCCTCGACGCGCTCTTCGGCGCGCAACTGCATTTCCACGAGACAGACGACTGGGCCGTGCTCGAGACAGAGATGCGCCGCATGGCTACCGAGATCGGCCCGAGGGCGTATCCGATGCCGATCGGCGGAGCGACGCCGGTCGGCGCGCTGGCGTACGTGCAGGCGGCCGACGAGCTGCTCGCGCAGATGCCGTCGCCGCCGGACTGGATCGTCATCGCCGACGGCAGCGGCGGCACGCACGCCGGGCTGCTCGCCGGGCTGCCGGCGGCGGTGCGCGTCCTCGGCGTCGATGTGTCGCGGCCGCCGACGCCGCTGACGATCTCGATCCCGCGACTGGCGGCCAAGACCGCCGCGCTCGCCGGCCGTCCGGCACCGACGAACGAACCGATCGTCGTCGACCACACAGGCGAGAAGTACGCCGCGATCACGGAAGAAGCGCGGGATGCCGTGCGGCTCGGCGCCCGTACCGAAGGTCTGGTGCTCGATCCCGTGTATACCGGCAAAGCGATGGCCGGTCTCATCTCTGCCGTGAAGGATGGCACGATCGCTGGAGGCTCGACCGTCGTCTTCTGGCACACCGGCGGCGCCATCGCACTCTTCGCCGATGAATTCTGCGAATTCTGAGTTTGTTGTTTTGTTTGTAGTGCGTGGTTTGTAGTTGCGTGGAGGGTAACGATGGCCGGCGCTTCAGAATCCAACATCCAACATCTGCCGGTGATGAGCACACCAAGCCCGCGCGAAAACCTTCCTCCCTTTACGCTGCAGACGGCGAGCGGGCTTGCGTCGACGTTTCCGAGCGGGCGCATGGCGGTGCTGTGCTTCGTGAAGGAAGACTGCCCCACGTGCGGGCTCTCGATGCCGCTGATCGAGGCGGCGTACCGCGCATTCTGCGACGGCGCGGACGTGTGGGCGATCGGCCAGGACGCGCCGGGCAACGCCACGCTCGTCGAGCGCCACGCATTGTCGCTGCCGATGCTCGACGACTCGGCGCTGCACGTGTCGTACGCGTACGATCTCGACACCGTGCCGACGATCATCCTCGCGTCGAGCGGCGGTGTAGAACTGCGACAGTTCGTTGGCTTCGGGCGCGCCGACTGGCAGGCGCTGTTCGACGAACTGATGGCGGTCACGGGCCTGCCTTCGCCGGTGATCGATTGGTCGCAGTATCCCGAATCGCGGCCGGGCTGCGGCTCGAAGTCGGTCGAGCCGGCGATCGCCGAGCGGCTTGCCGCGGAGGCCGAAGGCAGCCCGCTTCGGGCGCGTCGCATCGAGATCGCCGAGCACGATGACGCCTCGGAGTTCATGTTCGATCAGGGGCTAACCGACGGCCTCCCCGTCGTGCCGCCGACGCCGGAGCGCGTCCTGCGGATGCTCTCGGGCACGCGACGAGATGCTCAGGACGTCGTCGCCGTCGTGCCGCCGAACATGGCGCCGGCGACCGTCGAGAAGATCGCCGTCAACGCCGTGATGGCCGGGTGCAAGCCGGAATACCTGCCCGTTGTGATCGCGGCACTCGAGGCCGTCTGCACCGATGAGTTCAACATCCACGGCGTCATGGCGACGACCTGGGGCGCGACGCCGACGCTCGTCGTCAACGGCCCGATCCGGCAGCGCATCGGCATGAACATGGGGCTGAACGCGCTGGGCCAGGGCAACCGCGCCAATGCGACGATCGGCCGCGCCCTCAAGCTCGTGCTGCGGAACGTTGGCGGCGCCAAGCCCGGCGGCGTCGAGCGCCCGACGCTGGGCTGGCCGGGACGGATCACGTCGTGCTTCGCCGAGTGGGAGGAGCGCAGCCCGTGGGAGGCGATGCACGTCGAGCGCGGGTTCCGCTCGGACGAGAGCGTCGTCACCGTGATCGCGACCGAGGGACCGCATCAGATCGCCGATCAGGTGTCGCGGACGGCACATGCGCTGGCTGGCAGCCTCGGGCTTGGCCTCGAAGGCTTCTGGCACCCGAAGAGCCACAACCAGGGCGACGTGCTGCTCGTCATCTGCCCGGAGCATGCCGACACGCTCGCACGCGACAGATGGTCGAAGGACGACGTGCGCGCGCGCATCCAGCAGGTGACGTCGCGGCCGATGCGTGAGCTGATGGCCGACGAGCAAAGCGGTGAAGGATTGCAGCCGTCGTGGTACGGCGCCAACGGCCCGACGGAGGAGCAGCTTGCCAAGCCGATGCCGAAGTTCCGCGGCCCGGAATACATCCACATTGCCGTCGCCGGTAGCGAAGCCGGCAAGTTCTCGACGGCGTACGGCGGCTGGGTGATTGCGCCGATCGGCTCGGCGCCCGTGTCGCGGCGGATCGAGGATGTGGGGCCGGTGTCACCCTGAGCCGCGCGAAGGGTCTGTTTGAGCGCCGCCGAAGCTCGGGCCGCATCATCGCGAATCGACTGGCTCTCTGTGCCCATCTGCGGATCGTCCCCCGCGCGGTCGTACCTCGCGCCGGAACGGGACGCCCGCACGATGAGGGGCGCGGTGAAAGACTGAGGCGCACGAACTAGATCCTTCACTTCGTTCAGGATGACAAACAACCGAGGCGCGTATGGTGCACACCATTCTGTGGAGATTCGTGCACCACCGATTGTCACCCTGAGGCGTGCGAAGGTTCGTATTGGCGTGCGAAGCAAGTACTGGCCGCATCACGCCGAATCGACCGACGCTCTTTGCCGTCGGGGATCGTCCCGTCCGCGGTCCTACCCGCGCTCGCGCCAGAAAACGGGGCGCACGCACGATCAGTCGCGCGGGTAAAGCACTGAGGCGCACGAACGAGATCCTTCACTTCGTTCAGGAGGACAAACACGGAGACGCGACGATCTGTGTCCATCTGCGGATCGTCCCCTCGCGTTGCTACCTAATGAACCTCCCAAAATGAACCTCCCACTTCCGTCCGAGTGGGACTTCCACATCCGGCTTCCATCCGCCGCGCCGCCGTGGTAACACGTAGCCGTTCCCCGAACGCGCAGACAGGAGTGACGGCATGGTCCCGCAGCGGCTCGATTTTGGCATCTTCATGGCTCCGTTCCACCGCGCGGGGGAGAACCCGACGCTGTCGCTGCAGCGCGATCTTGAGTTGATCACCTGGCTCGATCAGCTGGGATACGACGAGGCATGGGTGGGCGAGCATCACTCGGGCGGCTGGGAGACCATCGCGAGTCCGGAGGTGTTCCTCGCCGCCGCGGGCGAACGTACCAAGCGGATCCGGCTTGGCACCGGCGTCGTTAGCATTCCGTACCACCATCCCTTCAACGTCGCCGATCGCCTGGTGCTGCTCGACCACCTGACCCACGGCCGCGCGATGCTCGGCGTCGGGCCGGGGGCGCTGCCGGCTGACGCTGCCTATCTCGGCATCGAGTCGACGCGACAGCGCGAGATGATGGACGAAGGCCTCGGCCTGATCATCCGGCTGATGACCGAAGAGGAGCCGATCACCTACAAGAGCGATTGGTTCGAGCTCAACGACGCGCAGCTGCAGCTCAAGCCGTACCAGCGGCCGATGATGCCGATCGCGGTCGCATCGACGATCAGCCCTGCCGGCATGACCAGCGCCGGCAAGAACGGCGCCGGTGTGCTCTCGGTGGCGTCGTTCTCGCAAGAGGGGTTGGCGGCGCTGCAAACGCAATGGGCGTTCTGCGAGAAGGCGGCGGCCGATGCCGGAGCGCCGGCACCGGATCGGAAGAACTGGCGCGTCGTCATCCCGTTCCACCTGACCGACTCGCGCGAGGAGGCGATCGCCGACGTCGAAGAAGGACTGCTGGCATGGAACAACGACTACTTCGTCGGCACGCTCGGCGCGCCGGGCCGGCAGCCCGCGGAAAGCGGCCGCAAGATGGCGGAGGCGATGATCGGGTTCGGCGGCGCGATCATCGGCACGCCGGATGAAGCGATCGAGCGGATCGCCGCGCTGCAGGAGATCAGCGGCGGCTTCGGCTGCCTGCTCGGGCTCGCGCACGAGTGGACGACGCCGGAGAAGACGCGCCGGAGCTACGAGCTGATGGCGCGCTACGTGATGCCGGAGGTGCAGGACACGACCTCGTGGATTAAGCGCAGCGGCGACTGGACGCGCGGCAACCGCGAGAAGCTCATGGGCCAAGCGAGCGAGGCCGTCCTCAAGGCGATCCGCGACCACAACGCGACGCACCCGCGCGAGGAAGCGAAGAGCTAGCGTTAGCGCTTCTTTGGTTTCGTAATGGGCCCGATGGCTGGCATCGGCGGCTTCGTCGGAGAATCCGGCGTGAGGCCACGAATGGTCTGACGAGAACCGTCGAAGTCCCCCCGTTGCGCCGCCGCCGTTCCAGGAGGATTGGGTCGGCCAAACAAGATCCTTCGCTGGCGCTCAGGATGACAACCCAGGAGTGCGGAAGCCGACAAGTTCTAGGGGTATCGCGAGGCGTGCGATGTGCGGTAGTGAGTGTCCCCGACCAGCGATCAACACCGACCGACCCGCCATCGGTCGCGAGCGACCAGCCGGCCAACCCTAATAGCAGCCTTGCGCCTCGAAGTACGTGCGCGGGTTGCCCGTCGTCATCAGATCGACCTGCTCCTGCGTGACACCGGCGGCGAGTAGCGCCGGCACGACGTCGTCGGAGATGTGCAGGAAGTGCCAGCGCGGCATCGCTTGCCGCGGCAGCTCCGGCTCGAACCAGTCGATGTAGCACGATGCATCGTGCGCCAGCACCATGCGATCGGCGTGGCCGCGCTCGCACAGCTTCGCGATCGTGGCGACGCGGCGAGGAGTCGGCATGAACGAATCGATGCCGAATCGATCCATGCCGATGTATGAGCCCGCCGCCATCAGGCGTTCGAGATAGGCGATGTCTTCAGTGTCGCCGCTATGGCCGATGACGACGCGCGAGAGGTCGACGCCCTCTTCGGTGAAGATGCGCTGCTGGTTAAGGCCCTGCTCGCTCGCGGCATGGGTGTGCGTCGAAATCGGGATGCCGGTGCGACGGTGGGCGCGCGCAACTGCACGCAGGACCTTCTCGACACCATCGGTCACGCCCTTCGCGTCCGTCGCGCACTTGAGGATGCCCGCGCGGACGTCGGTGCCCTGGATCCCCTGCTCGATATCGTGGACGAAGAGGTCGGCCATGTGATCGACGCTGCGACTGACGAAGTAGTGCGGCAGCTCGTCGTACGTGTAGAGTCCCGTCGCGACGATGACCTGCATCCCGGATTGCCGAGCGATCTCGTGCACGAGGGGTACGTCGCGGCCGAGGCCGAGCACGGTCAAGTCGACGATCGTAGTCACGCCGTGCGCTTTCGCATCGCTGAGCGCCGTCACGGCCTGCGCGATGCGCTCCTCGCGATCCCACAGGTGCGGGAAGTTCGGCACGACGCCCTCCGAGAGCACGTAGATGTGCTCGTGCATAAGCGTGAATCCGAGCGCGCTTGTGTCGATCGGGCCGGTGGCTGTGTGTACTTGCATGGTGCCGAGTATAGCGCGGCAGCAGCCGGGCGCTGAGAAGTGAGAAGTAGGAGTGGAGAGAAGAGAGAAGAATAGATTGTGCGGGCGGGCAGTATAGGGCATCGAATCGGCCACTTGCTACGGTCGGCATCACACAACACTGGCTCCCGCGGCGAGCAGCCCGTAAGCTTCGTTTTGCCCACGACAGTCGGCGTTCGGGGCAGCCGAAAGGAGATACGCAATGGCCAAGTTTCTTATCGAGGCGAACTATGTCGGCGACGGAGTCAAAGGGTTGCTGAAAGAAGGTGGCACGTCGCGAAGCGCCGCCGTAGACAAGCTGCTCAGTTCCGTTGGCGGGAAGGTCGACAGCTTCTACTACGCGTTCGGAAAGAGAGATGCGTACGTGATCGTGGATATGCCGGACAACGCAACGGCGGCAGCCGTGGCGCTGACGATTGCGGCAACCGGCGCGGTAAATATCAGGACGACCGTTCTCATGACGCCCGCAGAACTCGACCAGGCAGCCAAGAAGAGCCCCGCTTACCGCGCACCGGGCACGTAGCGTTCGCGTTCGCGTTCTGGCAGGGTCCCACGTGTATGGAAGAGCCCCATCGAATGCTGTTCGCGCGTTCGGTGGGGCGATCCATTTCCTGCTTGTTACAAGCGATGAGGATCGAGAGAAATACATTGTCGATGGCGGCGCGCCGTCTCGCGGCCGCAGCAAGTCGATCATGTGTTCCCACACGTCATTAGACTCCATTTGCCCGCCATGGCGCGCCCGTCGGCTTAACCTCTCCTCGATCTCCGTATCGGCGTCCGAGTCCGACGCTCACTCACTTCCCACTTCCCACTTCCCACCTTCCACCCTTCGCCCGACCGCGACTTCCGGCCTCCGACTCTCAACCTCGATCGCGTCCCGCTTGCCGCGTCTCATCTGCTATCGTGCCCGCGTGCCGCGCGCGCGCTCGGCAGCCCCAAGAGACGCAGGTTCAAACGATGCCAAAGATCTCCGTACGCACGCCCGTCGTCGAGCTTGATGGCGATGAGATGACGCGCGTGATCTGGGCGATGATCAAGGAACAGCTGATCCTGCCGTACCTCGACATCGACCTCAAGTACTTCGACCTGGGCATCGAGCATCGCGACGCCACGGACGACCAGGTGACCGTTGACTCGGCAATGGCGATCAAGCAGTACGGTGTCGGCGTGAAGTGCGCGACGATTACGCCGGACGAAGCGCGCGTCGCAGAGTTCGGCCTCAAGCAGATGTGGAAGTCGCCGAACGGCACGATCCGCAACATTCTCGACGGCACCGTCTTCCGCGAGCCGATCGTCTGCAAGAACGTGCCGCGGCTCGTGCCGGGCTGGACGCGGCCGATCATCATCGCGCGTCACGCGTTCGGCGATCAATACCGCGCGACCGACTTCGTCGTGCCGGGCCCGGGAGAGCTGACGATCACATTCGCCCCGAGCGATGGCGGCGCGCCCGTGACGCGCAAGGTGTTCGAGTTCCAGGGCGGCGGCGTCGCGCTGGCGATGTACAACCTCGATGAGTCGATCCGCGGCTTCGCGCGGTCGTGTCTCGCGTTCGGATTGCAGCGCGGCTACCCCGTCTATCTCTCGACGAAAAACACGATTCTCAAGGCCTACGACGGCCGCTTCAAGGACCTCTTCCAAGAGGTGTTCGACGCTGAGTTCGCTACGCGATTCTCCGCCGCAGGCCTCGTGTACGAGCACCGCCTCATCGACGACATGGTCGCGTTCGCGCTGAAGTCGCCGGGCGATTTCGTGTGGGCGGCTAAGAACTACGATGGTGACGTGCAATCGGACAGCATCGCTCAGGGGTTCGGCTCGCTTGGATTGATGACGTCGGTGCTGCTGAGTCCCGACGGCAAGACCGTCGAGGCGGAGGCGGCGCACGGCACGGTGACGCGACACTATCGACAGCACCAGCAGGGCAAGCCGACGTCGACGAATCCGATCGCATCGATCTTCGCGTGGACGCGCGCGCTTGGCTACCGCGGCGAGTTCGATGCGACGCCCGATGTCGTCGCCTTCGCGCGCACGCTCGAGAAGACCTGCGTCGACACAGTGGAGTCCGGGGCGATGACGAAGGACCTCGCGCTGCTCATCGGCCCCGACGCTCCGTGGCTCACGACCGAGCAATTCCTCGACACGGTCGCGGCCCGTCTGTCCGCGGCGATTGCCGCATAGCTCCGAGACTCCGAGGCGTTTTCTCAGACGCGGTGAACGGACGGACACCATGATTCACGGGTCGCGCATTGATTCCAGGCGCCACGATTGCCTCGATGTTCGTGTTCGCGGCGTGCGGCGGCGGCGGCAGCAAAGACAAGACGAGCACCGCGGCGGCGGGTGACAGCGGCGGGAACGTCCGTGTTCTCGGCATCTGGGGCGATGCGGAACTGGCGTCGTTCCAGGCGATGGTGCAGCCGTGGAGCGGGACGATGGAGTTTTCCGGCTCGCGGGACATTACGGCGTTGCTGACGACGGGCGTTGAAGGCGGCAACCCACCGGACGTCGCGATTCCGGCTGAAGTCGGCCTGTTCCAGCGGTTCGCGAAGGAGGGCAAGCTCTCCCCGCTCTCGGACAGCCCCGGACTCGAGAATGCGGTCAAGAGCAACTATCCGAAGTCGTTCGTCGACCTCGGCACCGTCGATGGCAAGCTGTACGGCTTCTTCATGAAGGCCGACAGCAAGGCGACGATCTGGTACAACCCGAAGTTCTTCCAGCAGAAGGGCTACAAGGTTCCCGATGCCGGATCGAGCTTCGACGACGTGATCGCGCTGTCGGATCAGATCAAGCGCGACGGCAGGCCACCGTGGTCGATCGGGCAGGAGGCCGGTGCCGGGTCGGGGTCCCGGGGAGCGACACAATCCAGCAGATTGTGCTCAACCAGGAGGGCGAGAGCTTTTACGACGACGTCGTGTCGGGGAAGGCGACGTTCACCGATGACAAGATGAAGGACGCCTGGAACAAGTTCGGGCTGATCGCGCTGTCTGACGGTTACACGTCGCAGGGCGACGGCGCGGCTATCAACGCAACAGCGTTCATGGACGCGACGTACCCGCCATTCCAAAGCCCGCCGCGGCGGCGATGTCGAACATCGGCGGCTTCGCCGCGGGGTTTATCGAGAAGCAGTTTCCGAATGCAACCCCGGGCGAAGACTACGATTTCTTCGCCTGGCCCGGTGGCAGGTGACGGGCGGCGCGAATATCGCGTACGCCTTCAATCACAACCCCGGCACGTGCTCCTTCCTGATGCATATCGTCAGCGCCGACGCCCAAAAGATCTGGGTGCAGCGGGGCGGTTTTACCTCCGTCAACAAGCAGGTGAGCTTCGACGCCTACCCGGATCCCGTATCTCGCAAACTGGCCGACCAGCTGACAAAGGCCGACGTCTTTCGCTTCGACCTCGACGACGCGATCGGCGGCGCGACGCAGCAGGCGGAGTTCCAGGGTGTGACGTCGTTCCTGGCCGACAAGGGCCGGCTGGACGGCCTGCTCTCGAACATCCAATCATCCCGCAAGTAGCTGCGGGCCGCGCGAAGACCGGGTATGGCGGGATTGTCCTTCAAGTGGGGACGAGCCTCATGACGCCGCCCCTTCGCTCTGACAACCAGTTAGCGAGAGCCGAAATTGCGAACTCGCGACGACGCGTTACAATCGCTGCGCACCGATAACCCTTGGAGGCACCGATGACGAATGTAGTTCCAGCCGTCGAAATTTGTCCCCGCTGTGGATGCGCGAACGGGCTTCTGGGCATTTTCTGCACGAATTGCAACCTCTACCTGCGCGACGGGTCGCAGACGGTCGAGCGCGTGACGTTTACGCGGCGATTCTTCGGATCGTGGCTGCTCGAGAGCGTGCTGTTCATAGTGACGCTCTTCGTCGGGTGGTTCATCTGGCTGATATTCACAGCACAGAAGGCGCAATCGCCGGCCAAAACGCTGACGAGCGTGTACATCATCAATATTGAAACTGGGCGTGCCGTCGGCGCCGGCGAGGTCTGGGTGCGCGACGTCGTATTGAAGATTATCGTCGCCGGCATTGTCCCCTTCGGCAGTCTCGTGGATGCCATCTGGGTGCTGGTCGACCCGAATCGTCAGGCGCTTCACGACAAGATCGTCAAGACGGTGCCGGTCTTTGCCCCGCGCGGTCTCCCAGACTCGATGGTGAACGTTCCTAACGCCGCCGCGCTGTATCAAGCGCCGACGCTCCTCCCCGCCTCGCAGCCGATAGCGGCGCCGAGGGTCACGGACATCGCCGAGCAGATGCGTGAGCTCAAGCGTCTTCACGACGAGCAACTGATCTCCGACGAGGAGTACGACCGCAAGCGGAGCGACCTCGCGGCCAAGCTCTAGCGTGATGACTGAGCGAGCGGCCCGGAGCAACCACCCTGCATTTCCGCGGCCAATCGCACGGTGCGTCCTTCCCGTCGCCCAGAGCTTGGCATAGAGCGCGCGGGAGAAACACGCAGGAGTTGGCGCAGTCGCGGGCGTCGCGAGCGATTATCATAGAGGCATGATCTCCGGACGCCGAATCTATCTGGATCACGCGGCGACGACGCCGACCGATCCGCGCGTGGTTTCGGCGATGCTTCCGTACCTGACGAGCGCATGGGGGAACGCGTCGAGCATTTATGCCGAGGCGCGCGAGGCGCGCAAGGGGCTCGATGACGCGCGTCGCTCGGTCGCGGACGTGCTCGAATGCAAGCCGAACGAAGTCGTCTTTACGAGCGGCGGCACGGAGGCCGATAACCTCGCGCTCCGCAGCGTCGTGGCGGCCGCACAACAACGCCTGCATGCGGGCGCCATCGCGGCACCGCCTCCGCACGTCATCACGACGGCGATTGAGCATCACGCCGTGCTCTATGAGTGCGAGGCGCTGGAGCGGGAAACCGTGCGCGTCACCTACCTCCCCGTCGATAGCGAGGGCGTGGTTGACATGGGCGCGCTCTCGGCAGCGCTTTGCGACGAGACAGTGCTCGTTAGCGTGATGTACGCGAACAACGAGATCGGCGCGGTCCAGCCGATCGCTGAGATCGCGCGCGCCGTCAAGGCGCACAATCCGCGCATCGCATTCCACACGGACGCCGTACAGGCAGCCGGCTCGCTCGATATCGATGTCGACGCACTCGGCGTCGACCTGCTCTCGATCGCAGCGCACAAGATCTATGGGCCGAAGGGGGTCGGCGCGCTCTACGTGCGGGGGCGCACGCCATTCGTGCCGCAGACACTGGGCGGCTCGCAGGAACGCAACCGGCGGGCCGGGACGGAGAACGTCGCGGGAGCCGTCGGTCTCGCCACAGCGTTGCGGCTCGCGCACGATGAACGTGACGCACGGAACGCGCACGTCGCCGCGCTGCGAGATCGGCTGCTCGACGAGGTCCCGCGCCGGATTCCCGACGCGATCGTCACGGGGCCGCTCGACCGCGCGCGCCGGTTGCCGAACAGCGCCAGCTTCGCGTTCAAGCATCTCGAGGGCGAAGCCGTGCTGCTGCAGCTCGATCTGCAGGGCATCGCGGCGAGCAGCGGTTCCGCGTGTACGACCGCATCACTCGAGCCGTCGCATGTGCTCGTCGCGATGGGCGTGCCGGAGGAGTACCGGCGCGGCAGCCTACGCCTCACGCTTGGCACCGGTAACACGGACGCCGACATCGACTATGTGCTCGACGTCCTGCCCCGCGCCGTCGAACGCATCCGCGCGTTGGCCCCGGCGGTTCGCTGAGCTCGAGCTTAACGCGAGTCTGCGGCCCAACCGATGTGGAGGTTGGTGCGGTCGGCGCTATCGGCCGACACCGACATAGTTGATCCCCACCTTCCGGATCGCAGTCGGATCGAGGGCGGCGCGGGGATCGAGGATCGCTCGCAGGCCGCGGAAGCTCGCGAAATCGAGCGTGCGGTACTGTTCGTGCCACGCCTGCACGACGATCGCGTCGCAGGCGAACGGTAGGGCGGGCGCAGGCTCGAGGCCGTGGGCGGCGATCTCGGTATCGCTGTACAAAGGATCGTCGACAAGCACGCGCGCACCCGCATCTCGGAGCGCCGAGGCGAGCGCGAGTGCGCTCGAGTGCCGCGATTCCTTCACTCCCGCACGATACGCGAGGCCGAGGATGAGCACCGTCGTCCCGGCGAGCGGACGTTGCCGGTCCGTCAGGGCGGAGCTTGGCGATCTGTTGGCGGCGATTTCAGCATCGGCGGCGAATGTCGCGGCGAGGCGGCTCGCGGCGTACTGCGCCATGCCGTCATTGATCCGTCGCGCCTCCAGAATGAGCCCTGTGTCGACGACCAGCGATTGCGGCAGCTCTGGTGCGCCGAGGAAGTGCGGATATACGGGAATGCAGTGGCCGCCGACGCCCGGCCCGGGAGCATGGATGTGTGAGTACGGTTGCGTGTTCGCGGCGGCGATTGCCTGCAGCGCATCGACGCCGACGCCGTCGGCAATGCGCGCGAACTCGTTTGCGAGAGCGATGTTCACGTCGCGGTACGTCGTCTCGATGAGCTTGGTGAACTCGGCCGTCTCCGCATCGCGGACCAGCGTGATCTCCGCCCCGAGCATCGAGCGGTAGAACGTCGCGGCCAGCTCCCCGCTGTGCTGGTCGATGCCGCCAACGATCTTCGGGTACGTCTGCAAGTCGCGGAGCACGCTGCCCGATGACACGCGCTCCGGACTGAACGCCAACGAGAAATCGGCGCCTGCCGTCATGCCGGTCGCTGCCGCGATCTGGCCGCCGACGTGATGCCGCGTGGTGCCCACGGGCACCGTTGTCTCAACGAGCACGAGCACACCGCGGCGCAAATGCGGCGCAACGGCAGCGACCGCCGCGTCGAGCATCGCGAAGTCGGGACGCTGCTTCTCGTCGATGTCAACGGGGACAATCAGCACCACGACGTCGCCGGCAGCCACCGCATCGCACGGATCTGTCGTCGCTCGAAGGGCACCGTTGGCGACGAGGCCGGATATCGCTTCATCGAGACCCGGTTCTCCGCTGATCGGATTGTGGCGGCTGTTGATCTCGTCGACCCGCTTCGCGCTCACGTCGTAGCCGGCGACGCGCGCGCCCTTCGACGCAAACTGGACGGCGAGCGGGACACCGATCTTGCCGAGGCCGACGATTGCGACGTTCATGCGTGGGCCGTTGGATGAGGCAATGACGCGGGCATGGTCATCGCATCGCCACGGCGACGGGAGGCAGCGTGATGGTCGCGCCGGTCTCGGCTGAACGCACGAGCGCCACAGCAGCGGCCATCGCCGCGAGGCCGTCGGCGGCCGTCACCGCGACGCCGGCTTCGTCGCGGACGGCGCGCACAAAGGCCTCGAGCTCGACCCGGAGCGGTTCGCGCTTCTCGATGGAAATGCGATGCACGGCGCCTTCGCTGACGCCCTTCAGGTGATGCGCTGCCCAGTCTCCCGGTGCGCGGCTCGCGTGCGCGTTCTCGAAGAAGGTGAGTTCGCGCGCCAGGTAATCGACGACGAACAGGCCACGCTCACCGAGCACGGAGAGTTCGCGGATCTTCGTCGGCGTCAGCCAGTTGATGTCGAGGACGCCGACGACGCCGTTCGCGAACCGCAGGGTGCCGACGAGCATGTCCTCATGATCGGTATTGATGCGCTGCTCGGTCTCCGCCTGCACGCGCACGACCTCGCTGCCGAGAAGAAATCGCATGACGTCGATGTCATGCGGCGCGAGATCGAGCACGACGCCGACATCGCGCACGCGCTCCGGGAAGGGTCCGACGCGGCGCGCGTGGATCTGGAACACGCGACCAAGCTCGCCGGCATCGAGTCTCCGCTTAAGCTCGAGCACGGCCGGATTAAAGCGCTCGACGTGGCCCACAGTGAGGCGCACGCCGCATGCTTCCGCGAGATCGCGCACGCGCTCACCCTCGGCGAGCGTCGCGGCGAGCGGCTTCTCGATCAGCAGCGGTATGCCGTGATGGATCGCGTCGGCGGCCACGGCGAGGTGCGCTCGCGTCGGCACTGCGATTGTGACGAGGTCGATACGCTCGCGCTCGAGCATGCGTAGATGATCCGTGTACGGCGTCGCGCCATTCGCGGCAGCGGCGGCACGCGCCGGATCGACGTCGCACACCGCCGCGAGCGCGACGCCATCGATCTCGGCGTATACGCGCGCGTGGTTCGCGCCCATCGCCCCGAGGCCGATGACCGCGGCGCGCAGAGGAATCTTGGCCATGGCGGCAGTGTAGTCGGCGGAAGCGGCGGGCTGGAAGTTGGGAAGCGGGAACTGGGAGACGGGAGGCGAGAAGTCGGACGTGGGAACTGGGACGTGGGAGGTGGAGTGAGAAGCCGGAAGTCGGGAAATGACGGAAATGGACGCGGAGATGGGGGTCCGGAGAGCACTCGGGCTGTTATGCGCGCCATAGGGTCGGCGCCGCGTGCTTTACTCCTACTGCTATATGCCGCACGTATGCTTCCAACGATCGCGCGCTGTCCGCGCACAGAAGGAGTCGAGCGTGAAGATTTCGCTTCCCGGCCGCCGCAGCGGCGACCTCATCGACAATCGTGGCGCGAGCAGCGGCCTCGGCGGCGGTGGG
>JBBSDV010000019.1:0-24274 GCA_038240335.1 Dehalococcoidia bacterium | reverse complement strand
GATGCCCATGTTGTAGGTGTCGCCGAGGAACCAGTCGTCGCCGAAGGTCTGCTTCTTCCACGCCGGGTCGGGGATGTTGCCATCCGCCTCACCGGCGATATCGATCCCGGTCGCGCGGCCCAGCCCGAACTGCCGCGCATACCGCGCCAGCCGGTCGACGCCGAGACCCTTGAAGTTTTCGCCGTACGCGGTGTAACCGCCGCTGAGATAGTAGAAGTAGACGTCCGACGACATCGCGACGCCGCCGTAGAAGTCGAGTGTGCCGAGCTCGCGCCAGTCGCGGAACGTGTAGACGACCGACGGGTCGTACTGGTTCGGGATATTGATGAAGCCGCGGCTCGTGATCGTTGTCGACGGCACAGCGACGCCCTCTTGCAGTGCCGCCGCTCCCGTAACCTGCTTGAAGATCGAACCCGGTGCGTACTGCTCCGCGAGCGCGTGGTTCACCAGCGGCTTCTGCGGGTCGTTGAGGTACTGCTCGAGTTTCGCCTCGTCGATCTTGCCGGAGAAAATGTTGTTGTCGTAGTCCGGCAGCGAGACGAGCGCCAGCACTTCGCCGCTGTGGACGTCCATCACGACCGCCGCGGCCTGGCCGCCATTCGCCGCTTGTGTCACGAGATCGGTCGCCTTCTTCTGCAGGTCGAGGTCGATCGAGAGCACGAGGTCGTTGCCCGGAATCGCGGCATCCGCGCCGAGTGTGCGCAGCTCGCGGCCCGATGCGTCCTTCTCGATCTCCTTGCGGCCCGTCGTCCCGCGCAGGTACTGCTCGTACGCTGCCTCGACGCCGGCCTTGCCGATGTTGTCGCTGGCGACGTAGCCCTTGTCCTGCAGCGTCGCGAAGTCCTGCTCATCAACCCGGCCCGTATACCCGAGCACGTCGGAAAGCAGCGAGCCTGCGGTGTAGTGGCGGACTGGGTCGACGAGAATCTGGACGCCGGGCATCGTCGGCAACTGCTCGCGCACGTGGAACGCCGTCTGCTGGTCAAGACCGTCCTTGACGATGATCGGCGCGAAGGGGTCTTTCGACGCGCGGGCCTGCTCGATCTTCAGCGTCGTCTCCAGCGCCGGCACGCCCAGCAGCTTCTCGATGCCGGCGGCGATCGCGAGCTCATTCGATTTCGGGATGTCGGCGGCGACGACGGCCGCCGAGAAGCCGGGCACGTTCTCCACCAGCGGCACGCCGTTGCGATCGTAGATCAGCCCGCGTGACGGGATGACGGGTTCGATGCGGAGCTGGTTGCTCGCAGCGCGGCGCTGGAACTCGCTGCCATTGACTAGCTGCAGGCGCGCGAGCTGCACCGTGAGTGCGGCAAAGGCGATGACGACGATGATGCGCAGCACCCAGAGCCGATGCCCGAGCTGTTTCTTCGGGTCCGGCTGCTCCGTGTCTTCGGAGCGCCAGCGCCGCCGCCGATTGCCCGCAAGGATGCCCATATGCTCCTAATTCAGTCCGTGCGTGCCGGTATGGCGCAGGGACACGATCCACAGAGGGCCACAGACGTGCACAGAGGGTGTGGACGACGAGTGAGGCGCGTTTGTGGTACCCGAGGCGCATGGACGCCGACAGATCAGCGATTCAGCCGAGCTGTTTGGCGTGAGCATCTCTGTGTCCTCTGCGGTCATCTGTGGATCGTCTCCTAGTACGCGAGGCGGCCAGAGCGCGAGGTCGGCTTGGCGAGGCGCATCACGCCGAACACGAACGGCGTCATCACCACATTCACAATCGCCGACGGCAGCACGGCGCTGCGCAGCGCCGCCAGCGGGTCGAGTGCGCCGCCCGTCGCCATGACGCTGAGCAAGATCACGATCTCATACGCCACCGAGGCGGCGAAGACGAGCCCGACGGCGAGCACGAGATCACTGTGGATCACGTGCATCTCGCGCAGCAAGCCAAGCCCGGCGATGGGCAGCAGCGCCAGTAGCACGACGCCCGGCGTCTGCAGGCCGATCAGGCCCGTCGTGACGCCGGCGACGGCCAACATCGGCAGCACGTCATCGAGGCCGCGCACGACGAGCCACGACACGAGCAGTACGAGCAGCAGGTTGGGTGTCGCGCCGACGATGCGGAACTGTTGTATCGACGACGCCTGGACGAGGGCGAGCAGGAAGACGATGACGCCGCCGGTGATGTAGCGCATCAGGGCTTCTCCAGCGTCGTCGGCTGGAAGCTTGTCAGCACGAGCACGTGCTCGAGGTTCGACAGGCTGGCGAGATGATCGACGTGGACACTCTGGAAGAGGTCCTGGTCCGTCTTCTGGACGTTGGCGACGCGGCCAATGACGACGCCCGGCGGGTAGCCGCCGCCGACGCCCGAGGTGAGCACGAAGTCGCCCTGCTTGACCGCGGCACCCTGTCCGACGAACTCCATGTTCAGCGAGCCGTCGTAGTTGCCGGCGACGACGCCCTCGGCGCGCGACTCCTGGACGATTGCGCTGACGGCGCTCTTCGGGTCGGTGATAAGCGTCACCCATGAATAGCCGTCGAAGACCTTCGACACGCGGCCGACAAGGCTGCGCCCCTCCGAGACGACGATCATCCCCTCGTGAACGCCATCCGAGCTCCCGCGGCCGATCGCGATGATCGCCCGCAGGTCGGTGGCGTCGCGCGAGACTACGTCGGCGGCGAGAAAGGTGTCGTTCGGGAACTGCGCCCGGACGGCGTTCAGGTCCTGTTGCGCCTGCTGCTGCACGGCATCCTCACGCGCACGGGCGAGGTCGCTCGTCAGCCGCTCGTTCTCGACGCGGAGCCGCGCGTTCTCGCTCGAGAGCGAGCCGGCATCGGTGATGTTGTTCACCCAGTCGGCGACCGGGCGCGTGCCGGAGTGCAGCGCCGTCTGTACGGGCGAGGTGATGTTGAGGGTGAGATTTTCGACGGGGTCGAGCATCGTCAGCCGGCTCGATGCCATGAGCATAAAGGCGGCAATTGCGATGAATCCGGTCCATGCCAGCGTACGCGCGGTCATGCGCAACGTCTCCTGCCGTCGTGGCGGCGCGCGGGGCGATCAAGCGCAGGCGAACAGCACGCGGTGCATCCGCTCATTGCGCGAGAGAAATGGTGTGATCGCGACGAGTATAGCCGATGTCGGCGACTTTGAAAGACTGATTGCGCATCGTGAGCGACGAAAAGTGTTACGCCGATCCGTTATGGAGAGTGCGTGGATCGTAGTCCGTCGCCGTTCGTCGTTCGTGGTTGCTACCGCGCCAGATTCCATCGCGCTGTGCGCTCGAGGCGCGTGAATGCGATGACCGGCGGCTACCCCTTGACCGCCCTCATAAAGAGGAACAGGGGAACCCGCCGCCAAGCGGCGAGGCTCGGCCGCGCTTCGATGTCGGTCTCACTCGGAACGGGCTCGCGTATTCGGTCGATGAGAAGCCCTGCCTCCTCGATCGCCCGCGCGTAGCCCTCCAGCGTGTGTGTCCAGCCGCGGAACGTCATCTCCAGGCCGTCCTTGGTCACCGTCTCGTCGACCCGCTCATGCTCGAAGTACGATCCCGAGATCGTCACATCGCCGGTCGCCGATGGCCCCTTCCCGCGGTCAACGTCGGTCATCGGATGCGCGACGCAGAGGCACAGGTGCCCGCGCGATGTGAGGACGCGGGCGGCCTCACGCACAATGCGCGCCATGTCCGTGACGGCCTCGGTCGTCTGCAGCGAGTTTATAGGCGACGACGGTCTGGAACGTCGCGTCTGCGAATGGGAGCGCCGCGCCGTTGGCGACGAGGTAGGCAGACGGCACGTCGGCATCGCGAGCGAATCGGGCGAGCGTCGCCGAAGCGTCGAGCGCCACGACGTCGTGCGATCGCGAGGCCAGTCGCGGGCGACGCGCCCCTCGCCGCAGCCGATCTCCAGCGTCCGGCCGCGGGCCGGAGGCACGATGTCGGTGAAGAAGGACGGCGCGAAGTACGAGAACACGTCGTGGTTCGGCGTTCGCGCCCACCGTACCCAGTTCTCCGCCTCGTCGTCCCAAGTTCCCGTCTTCATGGCTTACCGTTCGTGGTTCGTGGTTCGTGGTGGGCGCGGGCATGCACTCACGTCCACCTGAGCAACCAACGACGAACTCCAAACTACAACTAACCGTGCTCCGTATCGCCGCGGAGCAGGTCCACGGCGTGCGGGAGGACGTCGATGATCGCGGCGAGGCTCTCGCGGACGGCCTTCTCGCTGCCGGGAAGGTTGACGATGAGCGTCGCGCCGCGGATGACGGCCACGGCGCGGCTGAGCATCGCCTTCGGCGTGTGCCGCATGCCCTCGGCCCGCATCGCTTCCGCGATTCCCGGTGCGAGGCGCTCGCCGATGTCGAGGGTCGCCTCGGGCGTAACGTCGCGCGCCGATAGCCCCGTCCCGCCGGTCGTCAGCACCAGCTCGATCTCGCCGCTATCGCACCACTCGCGCAGTTTCGCCGCGATTTGGTCGCGTTCGTCCGGCACGATCTCGTACCGCACGACGTCGCCGCCGATCGCCGCAATCATTTCGCGGACCGCCACGCCGCTCGTATCGGCCCGCTCGCCACGGCTGCCGGCGTCGCTGGTCGTGAGGATGGCCGTCTTGATCATCGGATGCAGGGTACCGGCTGGCGATGTGGGGCCCTCACCGATCGACGTCCGTCGTGCAACCGCGAATTGCCTTCGTCCTCTCTGTCCTCTGCGGCGATCTGTGGCTATCTGCGGATCGTCCGGCTTGACGCACTCCACGACAGTGCGAACTACCACCCGCGAACCCCGAGTGACGCTCATCGTTGCTGAGATAAGAACATTTGTTCTAGGATGCTCTCATTCGCGTCACTCCGTCCACGTCAGGAGCGAAAGGCATGCATCGCTTGGATCCTGCAGCTGCACTCGTCTTCGCGGCCGATGGCGCAACGGTCGCCGCCGGCGGCTTTAACGCCGCATGGCTCCTCGCGCATTGGCTGCGCAGCGGCGCGCGCGAACGCCGCCTCGCGGCGTTTTCGCTGGGTATCGCGAACGCCGGTATCGCCGCCGAGGCGGTCTTCGCGCAGGCGCTGTTCACGGCGCACCGCCTCGACCTGGCGACGGCGCCGTTCTTCGCTCCGGGCCTCTGGCTCGCGTCGAGGGCGACGTTGCTCGCCGGCACGCTGATGCTCTCGCTGCTGATTCTGCGAAAGGCGGCGCGATGAGACGAAGACCGGTGCTCACGCCGCGAACTTCGGGCCATGGCGCGCTGGCCGATGCGATCAGCCGCGACGATTGGGAGCGCGCATCGCTGCTTCTGTTGCTCGCCGTCGCCGCCGCCGCACGCGCGCTGCCGCCCGGCACGATCGACGATCTGCTGGCGCTGCTCTCTCGCGACGCTGCGCCGGCGCGCCACGACGGAGGACGTCGTGGCGGATAAGCGGGAACGTGCGGCCGCTGCCTCAACGGTTCCGCTCGCCAACAACTTCTACGCGTCGGTGATCGACGCCGCCGACATGAGGGACATCGCGTCGGCCGGCGCCGATAGCGTCGATGCGGAACTGGAGTTGATGCGCTTCAAGCTGCGCGCGCTGGTCCGGGACCGGCCCGAAGACCATGCCCTCATGCTCAAGAGCGTCGAGCTGATCGTCCGCATCGTGGCCGCCCGATACCGCATGAATGCGAAGCGCACTGAAGAACTCGACGGCACGATGGCGGCGATGGTGCGCAGCCTCGTCGGTCAGCTCTACCCGGAGCGATTCACCGATGTGTAGCCACGCACGCCAGCAGCGCGCGACCAAGGGGAGGTGCAGATGACACGCAGGACGCACACCAACCGCATCGCCGAAACGCCGCGACCAAGCCGGAGCGGCCGCATCGAAGACGCGATCGCCCAACTTGTGCAGCGCCGCCGCGCCACGGAGCCCGCGCCCACCGGCATCGAGTCGATGACGGCGCCGGCGTTCCGATCCGTCGTCGCCGAGCGCCTCCGCGTGCTGGAGCGCGACGTGGCGGAAGTGCGCACGCGGATCAACGGCTTGTTGTTCGTCGTCGCCGGCGCCGTCGTCACGCAGGTCGTGCTCCGCCTCATCTCCTGACCGCCGTGCCACCGCCGCTGGCAGTTCGATCGACCCAATGAGAGCAATCGCACCACAAAGGACCCTCGAGATGATCGCCGCCAGCCCCCTCCGCGAGCCGCCGGCCGGCATTCCCCTGCTGCGACCGTATCAGTGCGAAGCGGCGCGGGCGATTGCCGACTCGGTGCTCGCGCGGCGCGGGCTATCGATCAGCGTCGAGATCGCGCGCCAGGGCGGCAAGAACGAGCTCTCGGCGCAGGTCGAGATGCTGCTGCTGTCGCTCTCGTTCGGTCAGAGCATCGACGCCGTCAAGTGCGCGCCAACCTTTCGGCCGCAACTGCGGATCAGCATGCGGCGGCTATGGACGCGGATCATGCAGTCCGGCCTGAAGCGCAGCGCGCGGACGGAGCTGAACGCGGTCATTGTTGGCGGGGCGCGGCTGCTCTTTCTGTCCGCGGAGGCCGGTGCGAACGTCGTCGGCCACACCGCCGGCCTGATGCTCGAGGTCGATGAGGCGCAGGACGTCGACATCGAGAAGTTCGACCGTGACTTCCGGCCGATGGCGGCGACGACGAACGCGACGACGGTGTACTACGGCACCGCGTGGGACGACTCGACGCTGCTCGAGCGCGCGAAGCAGACGCACCTAGAGGCCGAGCGCCGCGACGGCATCCGCCGCCACTTCGAGTACGACTGGCAGACGGTCTCCCGCTACAACCCCGACTACGAGGCCTTCGTCGACGGCGAGCGCCAGCGCCTTGGCGAGACCCACCCGCTCTTCCTGACGCAGTTCTGCCTGAAGCCGATCGGCGGCGGTGGCCGACTGCTCACTGCCGGCCAGCGCGCCCAGCTCGAGGGCCACCACGACCGCATCGCGCATCCGCTCGCCGGCGAGAGCTACGTCGCCGGCCTCGATCTCGCTGGCAGCGACGATGCGCCATCGCCATCCGGGGTTGTGCACGCTACCGGCAGCGGCGGCCGCGACTCGACCGTGCTCACGATCGGCCGGCTTGTGTACGCGGACGCGCTCGCGTTCTCGGCCGATCCGGGCGTCGAGATCGTCGAGCACTATGCTTGGACCGGCGAGCCGCACGAGACGCTGCTGCCGCGCCTGATCGACCTGCTCCGCAATGTGTGGCGTGTCGAGCACGTCGCTGTCGACGCCACTGGCCTCGGCGAGACCGCCGCGCGGATGCTCGGCGTCGCGCTCGGCGCGTCGCGTGTCGAAGGTGTGAAGTTCACCACCGAGAGCAAGTCGCGCCTCGGCTTCTCGCTGCTCGCCGCGATCAACAGCGGCCGCCTCAAGTGCTACCGCGCCGATGGCTCGGCGCAGTACCGCGAGTTCCAGCACCAGGCCGAACGCGCGCGCGTCGCCTACCGGGCGAACCGCACCATGAACTTCTTCGTCGACGAACGCGACGGCCACGACGACTACGTGATCAGCGCCGCGCTGCTCGTCCACGCATCGCTCGGCCGCACGCGGCGCACCGCCGTAGGCCGCGTGCGGGGGTAGCGCGGACGGAAGCCGGAAGTCGGAAGTCGGAAGTGGCAAGTGAAGGGAACGAACGCGAACTGCGAACCGCGAACTGTGAACTGCGAACTGTGAACTCGAGTGGAGGTGGAGATGGTTGCGCTGCGGGAGGACGAACGAGAACACAGACGGCGGCCGCAATGGCGGCAGATCGGGCCGCGGCAGCCGCTTCGGATCATCGAGACGGTACCGCTGGCGCTCGTCAGGCGAGACACGCTGCCGGAGCACGTCGACTATCGCGATACGGGCTGCGAGCTCGCGCCGAGCTGCCTCGCCTGCCCGCTCGCGCGCTGCCAGTACGACGAGGCCGGCGGCGTGCGCAAGCTCGTCGCCACCGCGCGCGATCGCGAGATCGTACGCCTCCGCACTCGCCACGGCGCGCCGATCGACGCGCTCGCCGCGACGTACGGCCTCACGCGCCGCAGCATCTTTAGGATCCTCGCCGCGGCGCGAGCGCCGGGCGGTGCGCGGTGAGAAGCGAGAAATGGGGGAGGTGACGGTGCGGACGGTGAGATACGAGGCGGTGCGGAGTGGACGTTAGGCATCGCCGTTCACTCGGCACCTGAGGAATCTCGTCCTTCACTTCCTCACCTCCCATCTCCCACCTCTCACCACCTCGCGTAGCGTCGTCTCGCACAGCCAATCCACAGAAAGGAATCCCATGCCAGACACCCTCACCCTCCCCGAGCAGCTGCCGCGGCTCGATGCCGACCGGCTGCGGCGCTATGCCGACAACCTCGCGTTCTACGGCGGCGACCAGTGGCTGCCGACGAACGCGCTGCAGAAGAACCGGCGCCTCGTCTTCAACTACGCGAAGGCGATCGTCGACAAGACAACGTCGTATCTCGTTTCAGGGCTGAACTTCGCCGTCGACGCCGTCGACGACACGCCGGCGGCCGCCGCCAGCGCACGCGCGGCCGAGCGCGCGCTGGCCCACGTGTACGACGGAAACCAGCTCGACCAGCTCGACTTCGACACCGAGATCGATGCGGCGATCCTCGGCGACGGCGCCTACAAGGTGACGTGGGATGCCGCCGAGCGCCGCGTCCGGATCACCGCGCCGGACGTGCAGGGCCTCTTCGCCTGGTGGGCAGGCGACGACGTATCGCGCGTCTGGCGCGTCGCCAGCCGCTACACCATCGATGCCGAATCGGCGCTCGCACTCTACGGCGTGCAGGCGCAGTCGATCCGCGGCGGCAGCGCTCAGCCGTCGCTCAGCGGCACGCCGCCCGGCGTCGAGATCGTCGAGGTGTGGACCGCCGAGACGTTCGAGCTGTGGGCCGCCGGCGCGCGGATCGAGCAGCGGGACAATCCGTACGGCTTCATCCCTTTCGTCATTTACCCGAACATCCGCGAGCCGAAGAAGTTCTGGGGCGCCAGCGACCTGCCGGCGATCAAGGAGCCGGTGCGCGAGCTGAATCGCGCGCTGACGCAGCTCTCGATGATCCTCGAGCTCTCCGGCAACCCGATCGCCGTGCTCGAGAACGTCACCGAGTCGACCGACATCGCCGTCATGCCGGGCGCAGTGTGGGAGCTGCCGGAGCGCGCGCGTGCCTACTTGCTCGACCTTCTGCAGGGAGGCGGCGTCAAGCTGCACGCCGACTACGTCGACCTGATCTACCGGGCAATGCACGACCTCGGCGAGTCGCCGCGCACCGCCTTCGGCGACAATCGCTCGGGGCTCTCCGGCGTCGCCCTCAACGTCGAGCTCGATCCGCTGTTGAAGAAGGTCGCGCGGAAGCGGCTGATCCGCGGCGCGGCGTACCGGCGCCGCAACGAGATGATCCTCCGCATCCTCGACCTCTATCCCGATGCCGATGTCGGTGCGGTGCGGCCGGCGACGTTCGCGCCGTACCGCTCCCGCGTCGTCTGGGGCAGCGTGCTGCCGCTCGACCGCAGCCGGCTCGTCGATGACGAACGCACGCTCGTCGCCGCCGGCATCCACAGCCGCCGCCGCGCCGCCGACGAGCTCGGAGTCGAGGATCCGGAACTCGAGTTCCGCCGCTGGCTCGAAGAGCAGCGCGCGGCGAGCGCCCTGGGCGGGTGAGAGGCAGGATGCGCGGATTGGGAGGAGGATGTTGCAGATTGGAGGTGCGGTCGAGGCCACCTCGCGATCGGCGGAAGAGGCGAATGCTCCTCAATCTGTGCTGCACGATAGAATCGCAACATTCGAGCGCCCGCTCGCCGTGTGGGCGCCGGCGAACTGACATACCCGCTGCCGCACGGGCGAGACGTTGGTGGTAGCCTGAAGTGAACAATCGGCACTCGTTCGAATCATGCATGTGATTCGGCGGCGCCGGCGAGGAGTCGCCGGATGCGGCTCACACCTCTGGCGCAGTCTCCTCTCTGGCCGTCGCGCTCGCACAATTGCCACGCTTCTTTGCCTGACCGGACACTCCGCACCACAGTCGCACCGTCAGGTGCGAAGAGGCAACGGTATGGCTTCAATCCTGATCATCGAAAAAGAAGACCCGGCGATGCATTTGCTCGCATGGGGACTGACGCAGGAGGGCTACACCGTCGCGACGGCGTCGGATCCGGAGCTTGTCGGCGCAAAAGACGCGCTGAAGCCCGACGTGATCGTCCTGAACACGGGGATGTCGCGGGACATCAAGCGGCTCTGGGTGAGCACGCTCCGCTACCTGGTGGAGGGCGTTCGCGTCATCGATCTCACTTCCGACGCCAACGACTCGACGGACTCGGGCGCGGACGCGTACCTCACGGCGCCCTACCGCATCGACAACCTCGTCGAGGTTATGCAACGGCTGCAGCCGCGCAACGCAGACGACGTACTGGAAACCAAATGACAACCATCCTGAACATTCAGAACGACGAGCAGACCCTGCATCGCATGTCGTGGATCCTCGAGGGCGAGGGATACGATGTGGTTAACGCGACCGAGCCCGGCGGAACGCACGATCATCCGACCCCGGACGTCATCATCATTAACACGAACATGTCGGTGCCCGAGAAGCGCGCCTGCATCCAGGCGCTACGCGCCCTCGCCCCTGGCATCGGCGTGATCGACCTGAGCGCAGGCGCCGAATTGCCCTCGCACGACACCGGCGCCGATAGCTATCTGAACAAGCCGTTCCATGCCGACGATCTCGTCGCCCGCGTGCGCGCCCTGACGCTCCGGGCGATCGGCCCTGCGGCCGCCGAAGCCGAAGCTGTGTGAGGTTGGCGTCGACGTGATGTGCTGCCGTCACGCCGTGGCCGTCGTTCACCGAGGCGCCTGGCGGTTTGGAACCTCGGCCCGTGCGTACCATGATCATGGGTATCCCGCACCCGGCGGAACCGCGAAGTGCGCGGACTGAGGTTCGAAGGGATGGTCGCCAGCCCCGGCGAATGACACCCTGACGCGTCCGCGCCCTTCGTCCCCCACTTGCTACGATATCCCGTATGCGCGACTCCATTCGGCCAGCCGTCCACGCCCTCAACGCCGACGCCGTCGCAATGCGGCGCGATCTGCACGCCCATCCGGAGCTTTCGACGGAAGAGGTGCGGACGCAGGAGATCATCCTCGAACGGCTGCGTACGCTCGGTCTGGAGGACGTGCGGCCGATCGCCGATACCGGCGCGACGGCGCTCATCCGCGGATCCAAGCCCGGCGCGAACATACTCTGGCGCGCCGATATCGACGGCCTGCCGATCGCCGAGGACACGGGCCTGCCGTTTGCCGCGGGGGCCGAGCAGCGGGCGATGCACGCTTGCGGCCACGATGGCCACGTCGCCATCGCGCTCGCCGTCGCTGAGGTTCTCGCCGGACGGCGCGATTCGCTTGCCGGCACGGTGCGGTTCGCGTTTCAGCCGGCGGAGGAGCACGTCGGCGGCGCGAAGCGCATGGTCGAAGCCGGCATCATGCTCGAACCGAAGGTCGACCGCGTCTTCGGCCTGCACATCTGGGCGCCGCTCGAGACCGGCAACATCGGCGTCATGCCGGGCGCGATCTTCGCGGCGGCGACGCACTTCCGGATCATCATCCGCGGCCGCGGCGGCCACGCGTCCGCTCCGCATCAGACGATCGATCCGATCGTCGTCGCCGCCCACGCGATCGTCGCCCTCCAAACCGTCGTCAGCCGCGCCGTCGATCCCGAGCAGACCGCCGTGCTCACGGTCGGCCGGATCATCGGCGGCGTCCGCGGCAACATCATTCCGAACGAGGTGATGATGTCCGGCAGCATCCGCACGTTCGAGGCTGGCGTCCTCGGGCTCATCCTCCGCCGCATCCACGAGGTGCTCGGCGGCGTCACGTCGGCCTGGGGCGCCGGGTATCAATTCGATCATTCGACGCTGCCCGCTACCGTACACGACCATGCGGCGGCGGCGCTTGTGGCGACGTGCGCGAGCGAAATGCTCGGCGCGGAGCACGTGCTCGAGCGGCGGACGACGGGCTCCGAGGACATGTGCTACTTCCTCGACGCCGCGCCCGGAGCCTACTTTATGCTCGGCGGTCGCGACCCGGAGCGCGGCATGGCGGCGGCACATCATTCGCCCCAGTTCGACTTCGACGAGGCCTGCCTGCCGATCGGCATCGAACTCGCGCTGCGGATTATCGAGCGCGCGACTAAGGAATCGCAGGCGTGACCACATCGCGCACCGGCAAGCCGATCATCATCGCCCCTTACGACCCCGCGTGGGTGCGCCGTTTCGAGGCGGAGCGCCAGATGATCTTCGACACATGCGGTCGCGAGCCGTTTGTGAATATCGAGCACATGGGCAGCACGTCCGTGCCGGGCCTCGGCGCGAAGCCGATCATCGACATCATGCCCGGCCTCCGCTCGTTCGCCGACGCGCCGCCGCTGATCGAGAAGCTTTCGGCGATCGGATACGAGTACGTGCCGCAGTACGAGGACGACATGCCGTACCGCCGCTACTTCCGCAAGGACGACAACAACGAGGTCGGCGGCTCCGAGCGCGCGTTCCACATGCACATGGTCGAGACGACGAGCGAGTTCTGGCAGCGCCACCTACTCTTCCGCAACTACCTGTGCACCATGCCCCGCGTCGCCGCCGAGTACGAGCGTCTGAAGCGCGAGATCGCCGCCCAGTACAACGCGAATCTGCGGCCCGAGAGCGACCTGAATACCGAATACAACGATCTCAAGTCGGAGTTCATCGCCGGCGTCGAGGCGGCGGCCCGCGCCCGCATCGCCTCTAGCACGCCCATCGTGATCGCTGAGTACGATCCAGCGTGGCCGGCTCGGTTCGAGCAGGAGCGCTCGGAGATCATGCGCGTCGCCGGCGATGTGGCGGTGGACGTGCAGCACGTCGGCAGCACGTCGGTGCCGGGCCTCGCCGCCAAGCCTTGCGTCGATATCGCGCTCGGCGTGCGCAGCGTCGCCGAGGCACAGCGCGCGCGACCGGCGCTCGCCTCCATCGGGTATGCGATGCGCGACGGCGAGGACGACGTCGCGGACTGGAAGGTGTATTACAAGCGAATCGGCGGTGAGGACGATGCGCCGGCTCCCGGCGCAGAGGCGTATCACCTCCACATTGTGCCGCATGGCGGCGAGCGCTGGAACGCCTACCTCGCGTTTCGCGATCGACTGCGAGCGGATGATTTGGTGGCTCGCGAATACGGCCGCCTGAAGCGCAACAACGCCGCCACGTACGGTAGCGACCGGCTCGGCTACAACGAAGCGAAGAGCGACTTCGTGCGCGCTATCGTCGCTGGCGCGGCGCAGCGACTAGTCCAACGCTGCTGAAATATCACTAGGCAGAGAACGCGCCCGCACTCACGGTCCCACTCGACTCGCCGCCCGTTTGAAGCGAAGGTGCAGAGCACGGCAGATCTCTGCGGCGGATGGCCGGATCCCAGGTCGAGAGCGGAGTGCAGAGGCGCAGCACGTCTGCCGGGGGCTCGGGGGTGTCCCCCGAAAACTCTCTCTTATCTCAACTCCGTATCCGGGTACGCGCGGGCGGACACGGCGAATGAGGCGAACCAGTCGGACAACACGTAGGATGGATTCGCGTCACGAGACTCAAGGAGCGTTCGAAGCACCACGCTAAGCGGCGGCCTCGTTCGGCGCCCCGGCGGGCGTGTCGAGCGGCGGTAGTTCGTGGCCGGTTACGTCTTCGTACCGGTCGAGAAGCTCGTCGACGAACGCGTCTGCGCCAAACACATCGATCGTGATGTGCATGTGAATGCCCTTGTCTTCCATGTCCGGGTCGAAGCACATGCGCACGCGGTACTTGCCGAACTGCTTGACCTGCCACAGCTTGTCGTAGGGCCATGTCTGCCATGTGCCGAGTACGCGCACCGTCATCGCGTCCTCATCGAGCAGCACATCGCCGTTTCGCCAGATGCGCCATCCGTACGCTGCGGCGGCGACAAGCGCGACGGCGATCACGAGCAGCCAGACGCTTCCGGACCAGCCCTCGCCGACGGGCGACCGGAAGACGATCATCCCCGCCGCGGGCAGCACGATCAGCGGCAGCAGTTCCTGCCACGAGAATATGTGGAAGTGCAGCTTCTCCATCGAGAGAAGTATCGGCCACCCCGCGTCCCCTCTTCATGCCGCGCTCCCTTAGGGATGGGAAGCGAGAAGCGAGAAGCGGGAAGCTGGAGGTGGGAAGCGGGGCGAGGGATAGCAACCACGAGAGCATTTGTCGCCGTTGGCCCGCTCTGCTCGCCCGAGGGCCAGGCGATCCCGATCAACAGATCCTGTGTCATTCTGTGGCCATCTGTGGATCGTCCCCGATCGCCTTAGCCCCAATCCATCCGACATCAAACATCTACCGCCCGCTACCCTGCACCGATGATTCGAGCCATCTTCTACGATGCCGGCCACACGCTGGTCCGCCCCCGCGCCGAGATCGACGAGGTATGGGACTTCCTCGCCCATCAGCTTGGGATCGCCATCGCGGCCGAGCACCGCGGCGCGTTTCCCGACGTCAACGCCTTCTTCTACACCCGCCTCGGCGAGGACGGCCTCGGCGCATACGCGTCCGACCGCGCGGCCCGCGCGTTCTGGACCGAGTACTACACGTTCGCTCTCCGCGATATCGCCCCCGATCTTCCGGTCGAGCAGATGCGCTCCGCCGGCGAAGCGCTCTTCGACTGGTACGAGTTGCCTGCCCAGTGGCAGCCCTTCCCCGATGTGCAACCGGCGCTCGAGGCGACGCGCGAGCGGGGCCTCATCCAGGGTGTCGTCTCGGACTGGGGCACCGGCCTGCTGCCGATCCTTCACGCCCATGAGATCACGCGGCTGATGGACTTCGTCGTCGCGTCGGCCGTCGTCGGAACATCGAAGCCCCACCGCGACATCTTCCTCTACGCCCTCGGCCGCGCCGGCGTTCGCCCCGAGGAAACAATCTACGTTGGCGACTCGTATCTCGCCGACGTCCTCGGCTCCCGTGGCGCGGGACTACACCCCGTGCTCCTCGACCGCGGCGGCACCGCGCCGGCCATCGACGCGCCGGTGATCCGGTCGCTCGACGAACTGCTCGCCGTCGCCGCCGCGCTCGACGCGGGCGCGAGCGGATGATGGAGGGCGGAGGGTGGAGGGCGGAAGGTGGAGGGTTTCGTAAGCCCGTTCACCGCTGCGTAATGTATTTCCGTCAGACTGCCTCGATGCGACGTTACTTCGCGACCTTCGCCGTCTGCCTCGCCGCGATACTCGTGATCGGGTGCGGATCATCCAAGTCTGCGACGAAACCGAACGCCCCTACGCCGGACTCCGTCGTCACGGCGCCCCCTTCGGCGGCACCTGCCGCGAGCACCTCCATCTCCACCCCGCGCGTCCCGGCTGGTTCGACCGCCGCGTGTCCGACGATCCTCGCACCGCCGGTGCCACAAGCCGCGGTCGGACGCGGTGGCGGCGCGCAACTCGCGGCGTCGGCGTGGCCGGCGTTTCAGCACGATGCACGGCACTCCTCGTCCAGCAGTGCCGTCGGTCCGCAGGATGCGACGCTCCGCTGGCGGCGGCGGCTCGAGGGCGCGGTGACGCCGGCGCCGGTGATTGGCGTCGATGGCACGATCTACGCCGCCACTAACGGCGGCGTGTTGCACGCGCTCGACCCCGCCACCGGCGAGGATCGATGGACGTACGACGGCGGTGGCCATTACGGCGGCGATCTCTCAACCGGGCCGGCGGTGCTCGCCGACGGGACGATCCTTTGGCCCGGCCCGCGCGACACGCTGTTCGCGCTCGATGCCGGCGGCGCGCTGCGCTGGAGCCTGCGCTTCGGCAGCGCAGTGCTCGCTCCTGCGATCACGGCCGACGGCAGTATCGCCGTCGTCGAGATGAGCGGCACACTGCACATGCTCGATATCGCCGCCGGCGGCGCGCACGAGCGCTGGAGCAGCGATCTCGGCGCGAGCGGAACGTCGTTCGGCAGCCCGGCGATCGGCGACGACGGCACGATCTTCGCGACCGCCGGCAACCGCATCGTCGCCTTGAGCGACGACGAGGATCATGGCGAGATCTTGTCGCATTTCGATATTGGCAGCGGCACGGAGGTGTCGCCTGCCGTGGGCCGCGACGGCATCTCGATCTTCGGGACGAACGACGACTTCGAGTACGGGATTGACCCGGCGGGCCGCGAGCTGTGGCGATATCCGCGCAACAGCCTGTCGTACTCCTCCCCCGCGGTGACGGACGGCGGCCTCGCGTATTTCGGCGACCACAACGGGTACATGAACGTCGTCGATGCGCGAAGCGGCTGCCTCGTCCGGCGCTACAAGGGCAGCGACGAGGTCTGGACAGCGCCGGCGATCGACGCGAAGGGAGACGTCTATTTCGGCACGAAGAACGGCCACATCTTCGGCTTCGCCTTCGACGGCGCGATGCTCTTCGACATCGCCGCTGGCGGCGTCGCCGACAGCTACCCGGCGCTGGCCGCCGACGGCACGCTGATCATCGGCTCATCGAACGGCACGCTGTACGCCGTCGGGCCGTAGGAAGCGGGAAGTGGGAACGTGCGGCACGAGCCGGGATGGCGACCCCCCCCGCGGAGTGCAGTCGCCGCGGCGACTGCCGGGGTCCGGGGCGTCCCCGGCGCTCTTATTACCCTCACAAACACGCATTCGCAACACGAGCTCGCCGCCAAAGCTGCAATACTTCGAGGAACCGCGGCTGCGCGGAGCCCGTATCCCTTAACGGGCCGCTGCCTTCGGTTCATGGGCGGGTTCGCGTCTCTTAGCAATCGTAGAACGACAGCTATGCAACTGAACTGGGACGACATCTACCAGCGTGACACCATGGTCGCGCCGCGCGGCGAGACCACGCGGACGGCCTCTCGCGCCTGGGAAGAGGCGCTCACATTCGCGCTCGCCGCCGTCGCCTGCATGACCGTCGTCGCCTCGGTCGATTCAGCAAACTGGGTGCGCGGGCTGCCGTCGCTCTACGCCGTCGGCGCATCTGCGCTCGTCATCGCCTACGCGCTCTCGCGGGTGCGATGGAACCAACTGCTGCTGCTGCCGATCGGAATCTTCGCCGGCTTGTCGATCATCTTCTTCGAGGTGATGTCGGTGCTCCCCGGCCATTCGTTGTACGTCCGCACCGACCACCTGCTCGACCGCATGTACGTCTGGTGGTCCGCCACGACGCAGGGTGGCTCGAGCACCGATCGCGTGCCGGTCATCGTGATTATTCTCGCGCTGACGTGGCTCGGCACGTTCGTCTCGGCGTGGGCGATCTTCCGCTGGCGCAACGCGATCCTCGGCCTCATCCCCGGCGCGGCGGCGCTCGTCTGGAACACCGGATTCAGCACGAGCCAGGTCAGCATCGCGGCCGTCGTGTACTTGATCGTCGCGGTGCTGCTCTTCATGCGGCTGCGCGTCGGCAAGCAGGAGCGGCGCTGGGAGCGGGATGGCGTCGCCTACCCGCGCTTCATCAGCCTCTCGGTGCTGAACGCGACGTTCTGGGTGACCTGCGCGATGCTCGGCGCCGTGTTCTTGATGCCGCTCGGCGATCATTCGGCCGCGGCGAATGCGCGCTGGGACGCGCTCGTCTCGCCGATAACGAGCCACCTGACGCCGGTCGCCCGTGTCTTCCTGTCGATCAACCCGGACAAGGGCGCGAAGATCCACAGCCTGAAGGACGCGCTCGCCATCCAGGGCGCGATTACGCTCCAGGACATCCCGGCGGTCGACGTTAAGGGCGACATCCCCCTCGACATCGCGCCGTTCCTGCGCGAGCAGTCGCTCAACCTGTACACCCGCGACGGGTGGCGCGTGAACAACGAAAATGACGTGCCGCTCAGCGCTGGCGACAGCACGTTCGCCGATGAGGTGAACAAGATCGCGCCGCCGGGGGCCGACCCGGCGCCCGCGCCACGCCAGGAGGCGACGATCAAGATCGAGGTCGCAGGTGGCAACAACAACCATCTCTTCAGCCTCGGGCAACCGGTGCAGTCGGATCAGCCGGCCGCCGCGAGCGCCGGCGCGAACCCGTTCGATATCAGCAGCCTCAAACCGGCCGAACATCTCGCGAACGGCGATGAGTACACCGTCACCGGCAGCGTCAGCGCCGCCTCCGTCGAGCAGCTTCGCGCCGCCGGCACCCAGTATCCGTCGTGGGTCACGCCCGAGTACCTGCAGCTCTCCCGCCGCCTACCGGATCGCGTGCGCGAGAAGGCGCAGGAGATCGCCCGCAGCGCGGCCAATCCGTACGACGCCGCGACGGCTATCGAAGCCTACATCCGTACGTTTCCCGTCGACTACAACGTTCCGGCGGCGTCGAATCGCCAGGACAACGTCGACTACTTCCTCTTCGACGCGCAGCGCGGCTATTTCGACTATCACGCGTCGGCGATGGCGGTGATGCTGCGCACGCTCGGCATCCCAGCGCGCATCGCCACCGGCTACGTCCTCGATTCGGCGCAGCGTGACGGCGACACGCTCCGGCTGACGCAGCAGCAGGCTTTCGCCTGGCCCGAGGTCTACTTTCCCGGCATCGGCTGGGTCGAGTTCAATCCGACGCCGTCGGAGCCGCTCGTGCCGCGGCCGGCGACCGCTCTTGTCGCCGCGGCGAGTCAAGCCGCTGCCGATGCTCCACGGCCGGCTGCGCTCGGCCCGGACGGTGCGCCGCAAGCGCCAGTGCCTGCCGCTCCGACGTCGCTTCGCGATCGGTTGCCGACGCCGCGCGAGTGGCTGCTCATCGGCATGGCGGCGCTAGCGGCGCTCGCCGTCGCTGCCGCTGCTAGCGGTGCATTCGCGTGGCAGCACGCCGTGCGCGGCCTAGCGCCGCCGGCGCAGTTGTGGGAGAAGACGGTGCGTTTGGCGGCGTTCGGCCGTGCCCGACCGCAGTCGCACGAGACGCCCCGCGAATTCGCGGAGCGCCTGCAGCGCGAGGTGCCAGACGCCGCCGACGTCGCGTGCATCGCCTCGATGTACGAACGCCAGCGCTTCGGCGCCAAGCCGCTCTCGGCCGACGACGCGCGGCGGCTCAATGCCGCCTGGTCGGCGACGCGCCGCAGCCTCCTCCGCCACGCCCTCCGCCTGCCGCCGCGCAGCCCGGCCTAGCTGCTCGAATGAATCTGCGGCGTGGCACGACGCACCAACCCAACCGAACCGAACCCGTTGTCATTCAGAGCGCCAGCGAAGAATCTCGCCCGTACGCCTCAATGCCCTATCACCACCGCACTCACCCAACCGTTGTCATTCAGAGCGCCAGCGAAGAATCTCGCCCGTACGCCTCCCATAAGTTTGATATGCGCGCACGGCGGTCGATCGCCGCACAGCGCCGCGCTACGCTTGATCCAGACGGAACACCCCACCGCCACGAATCCAGGAGCACCGCCTTGGCCATTTCCCAGGAGATTCAGCCGATTGCCGGCGACGATGCGGAGATCCACGCCGCTCTCGAGGATGCGTTCCTGCCGGCGCTGCTGCCGGCACTTGCGCACGCGACCGGCGACCTCTCGCTGCTGCGCGACGAGCTGCGGCCGGTCGGCATGGCGCCGGGGATCCCGCAGGGCGGCATGACGGACGCGCAGCAGGCGGCCGCACGCGATCTTGCGTTCGAAGCGATCGTGTCGCTCCGCGATCACGCCCCGGCGGTCGCCTTCGAGCTCGGTGAGGCCGAAGTGCGGCGGATCACCGAGTGGATGACCGGCTCGCCGTCGTCGGACGAGTACATCCCGCTGCTCCTTGAGGAGCTGTCGCTCAAGGACGACCCGCGCGCCCCGTCGTGGCGCAAGGACCCCGACACTGCCTTCAGCGTCGCGATCATCGGCGCCGGCATGTCCGGTATCCTCGCCGGCATCCGCCTGAAGCAGGCGGGCGTGCCGTTCGTGGTGATCGAAAAGAACGACGACGTCGGCGGCACGTGGTTCGAGAACAGCTACCCCGGCGCGCGCGTGGACGTCACGAACGCCTCCTACAGCTACTCCTTCGAGCAGAAGATCGACTGGCCGAAGCATTTCTCGACGCAGGACGTGCTGCTCGATTATTTCCGCGACTGCGCGACGAAGTACGGCGTGCGCGAGCACATCCGCTTCAGCACCGAGGTGCTCTCGGCCGAATTCGACGAGAAGCGCGCGACGTGGGTGCTGCGGCTGCGCACGCCCAGCGGCGGCGAGGAGATGATCGAGGCGCAGGCCGTGATCAGCGCCGTCGGGCAGCTCAACCGTCCCAACATGCCGGACATTCCCGGCATGGCGAGCTTCGAGGGGGAGACATTCCATTCGGCGCGCTGGAACCACCACATCGACCTCACCGGCAAGCGCGTCGCCGTCATCGGCAACGGCGCCAGCGCGGCGCAGTTCATCCCGGTGATTGCCAAGGATGTCGCCGAGCTGCACATCTTTCAGCGCACGCCGAACTGGTTCGTGCCGGTGCCGCACTATCACGACGAGGTGCCGGTGGGGTTGCGCTGGCTCTTCCTCCACATCCCTCACTACGCGCACTGGTACCGCTTCTGGCTCTTCTGGACGACGGGCGACGGGCTGCTCGCCGCCGCGCGCGTCGACGAGTCGTGGCCGGATAAAGCGCATTCCGTGAGCGCCGAGAACGACATGATTCGCGCACTGCTCACGGGCTACCTGCAATCGCAGTTCCAGGATCGGCCCGACCTGCTGGCGAAGGTCGTGCCGTCGTATCCGCCGGCATCGAAGCGCATCGTTCTCGACAACGGCGTCTGGGCGGAGGCGCTCAAGCGCGACAACGTGACGCTCGACACGACGCCGATCGCCGAGATCACGCCGCACGGCGTCCGCACGACTGATGGTACCGTGCACGAGGCCGACGCCATCGTCTACGCTACCGGCTTCCAGGCGTCCCGCTTCCTGACGCCGATGAAGGTGATCGGCCGCGGCGGCGTCGAGCTGGCCGAGCAGTGGAACGGCGACGCCCGCGCCTACCTGGGCATCACGGTGCCCGGCTTCCCGAACTTCTTCCTCCTCTACGGCCCGAACACGAACATCGTCGTCAACGGCAGCATCATCTATTTCTCGGAGTGCGAGGTGCGCTACGTTGTCGGTTGCCTGCGCCTGCTGCTCGAAGAGGGGCACGCGGCGATGGACTGCAAGCGGTC
Organism: Dehalococcoidia bacterium; assembly: GCA_038240335.1. Taxonomy (GTDB): domain Bacteria; phylum Chloroflexota; class Dehalococcoidia; order DSTF01; family JACRBR01; genus JBBSDV01. The sequence goes on along the minus strand of JBBSDV010000019.1, from coordinate 3,276 downwards.
CGTACACGACGCCTACAACGACCGCATCGACGCCGGCAACCAGCAGATGGCCTGGGGCGTCTCGACCGTCAACAGCTGGTACAAAAACGAGAAAGGCAGAGTCTCCCAAAACTGGCCCTTCAACCTCATCGAGTACTGGCGGCAGACGAAATCCCCGGACGCCGCGGATTATGTGTTTGTGTAGGACGTCGCGCTGACGTTGCGCCACAAGCCTTCCGAAGCGTCCCCTGTGGGGGCGGCGCATTGCGCCACCCCCCAGAGGCGTCTCTAGCTACTACCGAATCTCGACCGCGTCGATCGACACCGGACGGCCGATCCGCGTGAACGGAATGAACGGGAGCACCGTGACCTTCAAGACCGGGTTCGAGCACGTGATTGAGAGCCTGAGCTCCGTGCGCGCGTCGATGGTCGGCCACTGCCGCAAGTTCTGAGACGTTCCGCACATCTCGACCTTGAACGAGCCGCCGCCAGGCGACATCGGGTAGATGAGCGTCACGCTGGTGCGATTCGCCGGAATGGCGAGCGTCGCTATATCGCCTACGTTTGACGAAATCGACTCGGTGCCGAGTATCCGATGTCCGTTAGACGGGTGCGACCACGAGCCGGCGTACTGCAATTTCGGATCGTCGTAGAACCCGGAGTACCGCGCGCGATGCAAGAAGTCATGCACAGCGGCGGTGCATTCGCAAGCGGGGTCGAACGGCAACAGATGATCGCCGGCTAAACCGACCGCCAATTCAGCGAGACCCACCAGTCCCTGGGCTCCGTAACACGTGAGGAGGTTTGCGACACCAGAAGGAACCGTGATGCGGATCCCCGTGGGCGTAAAATCAACACTGTCCCAGACCCTTCCGTTGTTAGCGCTAATCGCATTGAATAGTCCGTCTCCACGCGAGGTCCCGTTCGCCAGGCAACCGTTCACGACCGGGTCGTTACCGTCGTTCAGGCTCAGCGTCGTGATTCTCGCGATGCCGTCCTTCATTTTCTTTTGCACGCCAGAAACGGAAGCATCGCAGAGACTGATTGCCACGTTCCCGCCGACTACCTTGGCCGGAATGTCGCGCAGGAGCGAATTCAGCGCGCAATTACCCGGCGAGACGCCCGCGAGCGGACTCTCGAGCGTCACTATCGCGCGCGTCTGTGCTATCTGACTCGGCGTCGCGAGGGATGCCCAGTAGGCTGCAACCGCGCCACCGAGGCTGTGAGCCACGATGATGAAGTGGCTTTGCGGACATTTTCCCATCCAATACGTCAGCTCTCGTCCGAGCAACGATGCGGACTCCCCGACGGAGTGATCCCTCGTGTCGGCGCCGTTGTATCGTCCGTTGTTCGGGTTGTCGCCATCCGCGGTGGACCATGCTGGGTTGTAGCTGAAGAACTTGAAATCCGCATCCGTGTAACCACTGTTCCGCAGATAGTCCATGATGCCGCCCGGCTTGTCGAAGAAGGCGCGACCACCGCTGCCGAAGTCCTGTACGGAAAACGCTTTCGCAGGCCTAGTTGTGTTTCTATCTTGGACAGTCGGCAGGTTGAAGGTGATGCCCGAAATGAACACGACCTGTTCCGAGGAGCACGGTGCCGAGAGTGCGGGAAGCGCGATCTGGTTGACCAACGTCTTTGGCTGGGCGTTCGTCGCGCTTGCCGACACGCTGTAGGCCAACGTGACGTTGCCGGCCTGAGGTGATGCCTGGACGCTCCACGTTACCTGCCTCTCTTGCCCAACATTCAAATCGCCGACAGATTGTGCCGCGTCCCCCGCCGCGAGGGTTAGGCCGGCAGGCAAAGCGATTGAGAGCTGCACGCCCGTGGCGGTTGCCGCGCCGTTATTGAAGACGGTCGCGGTGACATTGAATGGGTTGGGTGAGTAGGCGCCGTTCACGTTGTCGAGGGCGGCCGGGGCATTTACGCCCAACGCCAGCGGCGGGTTTAGATCGACATTGAGTTGCGCCAGGCCGATGTAATTGATGTACGTGCTCGTTGCCGCCGCGCCGAGGCTTTGAGACGGCCAGTAGAGGGCGTACGCGCTGTCGCTGGTGAAGTCGACAAATGGATCAACCGTGTAGTCGAACGCTGTTGTCCAGATGCGTGGCCAGGAAGCGAGCAGGAGACGCGACGGCGTGACCGAAGCGGCATCCTGGGTCGTGATGGCCGCGACGTGTGCCGAGTCGCTGACATTGAAGAATGAATAGAGCGTCGGTGGGATCGCCGGTTCGTCAAACTCCATCTCACGAGTGACGATACCCACGCCCGGCACGCGGAACGGTGCGCCGTCGTTGTAGTTCAGCTCCGTGTCAATCATCTGGCGAAGTTCGACGGTATGAGTAGTCGCGCCTGTATTGACGACGGAGTACTTAACCTGAACCCGATCGGCTTGGCCAGTGTCGGGGTTGCTCACGATCGATAGCAGTTGCGAGATCTGGAGATCCCCAATCTTCCATGTGCTGTTGTTCGTTAGGCCGTCGTTCGTGGGCGCGAGCGTCATAGTGCCGCTCGCTCCATAGACGTAGTCACTTCCATCGATTCGAAACGTGGTAAAGGATGTGCGAGGACCGCTTGGCCAGCGGTACATCAGATCCCAGCTGCCGGAAATCTGCCCGCACGTGGCGGCATCTGGTAGGGCGCCGATGTTGAATCGCCCGTCCGTGGATACTTGGGTTGCGAGCCGCGCGTTACAAGGATCAGCGGCTACGGGCGAGCCAGGTTCACCTTTGTCTTGCGCCTCGGCTCTCGCCTGCAAGACCGACATTATAAGCAGTACGAAAACCGTGATCGCAGATAACTTCATCCAGCACGTCTTCAACGTTGCTCCCTCCAGAACGCTCGAAATGGTGGCCGATGCCGCGATTAACTCACACCTGACGCACCTGTGTCGAGAGCTGGAGTGGCACATTCGGTACCAAATTTCGATCTTCCTCCCCGCAGCCGCAGCCCCAATACTGCCCGCATGGCGGCATGGAACCTGCGGCTGCGCGAGGAGCGGCAGCGTCTCGGGCTGACGCGGCCGGCGCTCGGCGCGCTGCTCGGTGTGCCGGTCGAGACGCTGCGCCGGTGGGAGGATGGCACGCGGCGGCCACCGGAAGAGCGCCTGCGCTTCGTGCTCGATGCGATGAAGGTTGTCGGCGCGACGGCGAATGAGATCTTGCGCGACGCCGGCTATCAACCATTGCCGACGCTCTTCCCGAACTGGCAATACCCGCACTACTTCTTCGCCGCGAGCGAACTGCCGGCGGCCGTCGAGCGCGTCCCCTGGCCCGAGTTCGTGCTCGACAACAACGT
>JBBSDV010000018.1:0-25418 GCA_038240335.1 Dehalococcoidia bacterium | reverse complement strand
GGACAACGGGATCGTCCGAGCCGAGATGCAGTCATCCTGCTTGCCGGCTTCGAAATGGAGCTGAGCGTCCCCGATGTCGAAGAGGTGCTGCTTGCGGCGGACTACCGCCAGCTAGTTCTTCCCCAAAGTCTTCGGTAAGACCTGAGGAAGGCTGACTGAGCCCGTCCTCCTATTCATCTCTATCGTTAGCGTTTCGGACGAGGCCCCAGGCTAAGACCGACGCCACAGCGGCACCCGCGAAACTGTGCAACTCCCCCGATGCGGCGTCCGCAGTATGTCCGCGAGTGAGCGCCCAAATCAGAATCAACAACACGATACCGAACCAAATCTCTTGGGCCGGAGTAAGCCGAACAGACTTCCGACGATCGGGGTTCGACGTACCTACGATGTCCAACGCGCGCTCAAATTGCTGAACAACTTCGGGCAGCGGACCGGAATCAAAGAACGCATTAAGGACCGGAATGCCCGCAACGGGCGACTCATGAATGATGGCGTCGAGCGAACCTAATATTGCGGAACGATCTATCGACGCCAGGGTGGTGCTAAGCTCGCGCCACGCCATCCCCTCTCTCAGTACTCCGCCGATGTTCGGCCGGAGCACGCTCATGTTCGCGTTGATCTGGTCGAGCATGACTTGAATTGGCTGCCGTTCAAACGAGTTCAACAACTGAGCGATGACCGAGTTGTTTGTGGTCTCTCGAAGCTGGTTGATCGTGTCGTTTACGGCGGAAACGGCCGCGAGGTTCGCGAAAGGTTCCACGGACTTCCGATAGTCATCAACGACGCGCCGATTGGCGGCTTCCACCGATGCCAATAGCGGCGCGAAACTATTGGCATGCATCGCCTTCAAAATGTCGTCAAACGCCCGCTGCGCCTGAAAGAAGGCACCCATTCCGTCCCGATTCATGGGGTCAGGCCTCTTTACCAGAAAAATCGACGCTCTACGGTTCCGTACGATCGCAGTCTATTTGACAATCCGCAGGCGTCTTGTCGGTCGACGCGGTTGGACGCGACGCGCACTGCGCGACGTTTCTTTCGCGGATGCGATCAGATCCATAGGCGAGGCTCGTCGCTCGATGAGACTCTGCTGGATGTTGGCCTGGGCGACATACTTTCGCACCATCTCCAAGCTCGTGTGTCCCAGTATCTGCTGGAGCCGCAACGCGTCACCCACCTCCTTCACTAAGTAATTCGTCGCGAAGGTATGGCGCAGCAAGTGCGTGTGAACGCGAGCGATCCCCGCCCGCGCACCGGTACGATCGACGACCTGTTGGAGGGCGTTGACGGTCAGCGGCTGCCCGTTCGAGTTGAGAAACAGGTATGGCGAATCTGCCGCTTCGGTCTCAAACTGAGCGCGGAAGCGATCACGCCAGCGGACAAGAGCGTCTTGGCACGCGTGGCCGATCGGGACAAGCCGCTCCTTGTTACCTTTGCCGAGCACCTTGAGGTAGCCCTGCTCCAGATGGGCATCCTCGGTTCTGAGGCTGCAGAGCTCGGAGGCGCGTAGCCCGCAATCGAGCAGGGTCCAGATCATCGCGAAGGCACGGGCACCGAACGGCTCGTCGCGGTCGAAGACGGCAACGAGACGCTGCACCTCGTCGTCACTCAAGACCTGAATGACCTTCTGCTGATACTTCGGTGGCTTGAGCGGCCGCAGGACGTTGGTATCGGTGTAGCCGTCCTCGTGCAACCAGCTCGAAAACGCGCGCAGGCTGCGGACGATACCGTGGATGTAGATCGAAGACAGGCCGCCCTCGTGAGAGGAGTAGTGAATGTTGTTGACGTGACGAGTGCTGCGCTCCTGGAGATCGACAACGTAGGCGCGGACCTTGGGGATCGCGACGTCAGCGAGGCAGGCGTCTGTCCCGAGCCAACGCTCGAAGACTGACAGCTGCTGCTCGTACCAGGCCACCGTGGACGCCGACTTGCCCGCCGTCTTGTTGTAGATAGCGAACTGCTCCCTGAGCTTGGCGAAGGCGATGGTCTCTTTCTGCGTGTCTTTCCAGTGCATCTTCTTGGGCATGATGGGGTAGAACTCCTCTCGCTGTCCGCGACTGGCCGGCACGGAAAGACCAGGAGACTCGTCCTGACCAAGAGACACAACGAAAAGAGTCTCGTGGTCGCGAACCATCTGCGCGTCGCATCGACGAGCGTTTCTTGCCCAAAACAGATTCAGAAAAGGGAATTGGAGCGGGGGACGGGGCTCGAACCCGCAACATCCAGCTTGGAAGGCTAGCGCTCTACCAGTTGAGCTACCCCCGCGCGTCCGGCACGACTCGATTATACCCCGGACGATGCGACATGAGAGAAGCATCGCTAGCGCGCCATCGCGCGTACACTATCGCAACGGGAGATACCGCGGAGCGAGCGCCGGCCATTAGTAGTCGTCAGGCATGGGAGAACAACGATGAAATCGTATGAATCGAGTGTCTCGATTAAGGCCAGCCCGGAGGCGGTGTGGGGCGTCCTTGCCGACGCCGCGCGCTACACCGAATGGGACTCGGGGGTCGAACGCGTTGAAGGGACGATCGCACCGCTGGCGACGATCAAGGTGTTCTCGAAACTCAACCCCGGGCGAGCGTTTCCGGTTAAGGTAACCGAGCTGTCTCCGCCCCGCAGGATGGTCTGGAGCGGCGGCATGCCACTCGGCCTCTTTAAGGGCGTGCGGACATTCGAGCTAGCTCCGCAGGGCGGCGAGACGGCATTCTCGATGCGCGAAGAGTTCACCGGCCCGCTGCTACCGATGATCTGGCGCTCGATGCCCGACCTCGGTCCGTCGTTTGAGCGTTTTGCACATGGGCTGAAGGCGCGCTCTGAGGCTCCCTAATCTTCGACGCGCGCTCGAAGCTGGCCCGACTCTCGATCGGTGAAACGTGATCAATCGGCGCGACGACGCGTTCGTGACAAATCCAGTACAACCGCCGATCGTGCTGCCTGGGTGCGCCGCCTTACGCCGCGGCGCATCGATCCTACGTAGCCCGCCAGACGCGGGCTGAAGTCCGCGCCACGATGTTCAAGAGTCTCCGGACACCCGGTGTGGCAGGCATCGCCGTCCACGGCCCCGGACGACCATCATCAGCCCACCGCTTGTGCTACTATCGCGACGGCGGGGCAAGCATGGAAGCGGGGTCGTGTGAAGTGGATGCTCACAGCCGTCGCCGTCGCGCTGCTCTGCGCGACGCTCTCTACCCACGCGGCATCAGCACAGACGCTTTCGGGTGAGCCGCTGATCTCACCGGCGATCGGCGGCGCCGGCTCGCTGTTCCAGATCGTCGGTCAGGACGGCTGGTCGCCGGGCGAGACGGTGATGCTCGACTTCACCTTCTCGGACGTGCCGGTGACGCAGATCAACGGGCCAGCGTATCACGAGCGGCAGGTCACCGTGCTGCGGGACGGCACGTGGAGCTTCCCGCTCGTCGTCAACGCCGATCTGTTTCCGTTCCCGCTCTATCGCCCCGGCTACATCGTCGTGCGAGCGCAGAGTGCGACGAAGAGCGCCGTCAACGCATACATCTACACCGTCGATGGCCGGCCGCCCGCCGCGCTGCCGCCGCTCGCCGAGCTTGGCACGGGGCCGCGCGGCTCGAACGTCGCCACGTTCGCGGCGACGCTCGCGCTTTTCGTCGCCGCTGCCGGCGCGCTCCTCGGCGCCGCCGGCGCGATGCGTCGCTAATGCCCGCGTCGAGTCACGGATCGCGATGAGTCGCGAGTCGTCCCTGCGGACTCCGATCCCGACGGTGCCGACTACCGCAGCTTGTACTTCGTGAGAGGCGAGACGCGGCGCGCCGCCGACGTCGCGATCTTCGTCGCCCGGCCATCCGGCAGCGCGGCGACGAGCGCCCACGGAAGCAGCCTGAGGATCGTGCTGCGCATCGTCGATGGGCGGGCGCGGGCCGTGAACGTGTACCCAAGCGGCAACGTGAAGCTCTTCTCATAGATCGGTTCGGGCTGCGCCATGCCTCAACCTACCACGCGAGCATTCTCTTCGCCGACGTCTGTGATCGCCCGCGCCTATGCCTCGTAGCGTCGGAAGATGACGCAGGCGTTGTGTCCGCCGAGCCCGACGTTGTTGGACAGCGCGACGCGCACGTCCGCGTGGCGCGCGACGTTGGGCACGTAGTCGAGGTCACATGCCGGATCGGGAACCTCGTAGTTGATGGTCGGCGGAATGATGCCGGTGCGGATCGTCTGGACCGAGGCGATCGCCTCGAGCGCTCCGGCGCCGCCCATCAGGTGCCCGTGCATCGATTTTGTCGAGCTAATCGCCAGCTTGTACGCGTGTTCGCCGAACGCGTCCTTGATCGCCGCCGTCTCCGCACGGTCGTTGAGGGGTGTCCCCGTGCCGTGCGGGTTGATGTAATTCACCTCCGACGGCCCGATGCCGGCCTTCCGCATCGCCCGCGTCATCGCGACCGACGATGCGCGGCCGGATTCGAGCGATGCGACCATGTCGTAGGCATCGTTCGTCGTCGCGTAACCGATCATCTCGGCGTAGATCTCTGCCCCCCGCGCTTGCGCGTGATCGAGGCTTTCGAGCACGAGCGAGGCCGCGCCTTGCCCGACGACGAACCCGTCGCGCCGCGCATCGAAGGGCTTGTTCGCCCGCTCCGGGTGCTCTGAATCGTTCGCGAGCGCACGCAGCGCGTGGAAGCCGGCGAGCAGCACCGGCAGCAGGGGATTGTCCGTACCGCCGGCGATCATCGCCTCAGCGTCACCGCGCCGGATCGTCTCCCACGCCTCGCCGATCGCGCCCGAACCGGTCGAACATGCCGACGCAATCGCCATGTTCGGCCCGCACGCCCCGATCGTGATCGCGACCTGCCCGGAGGCCGCGTCAGGCAGGATGTTGCTGATCAGGAACGGGCTGACGCGCCGGTACCCCGATGCCTCGAAGATCGCGTTCTGCTCAAGCAGGAAGCCATAACCGCCGCCGGCAGACCCGAAGATCACCCCGACGTCGTCGCGGTTCGCATCGTCGATCACGAGTGCGGCATCCGCCACCGCCTCGAGAGCCGAGACGACGGCGTACTGGCCGTTTCGGTCCATCCGCCGCAAATCCTTCGTCGGGATCACTTCCTCCGGATGGAAATCCTTGACCTCGCCGCCGATCTGCACCTCGAACTGACTCACGTCGAACTGCGTCAATCGCGCGATTCCAGACCGGCCCTGCGTCATCGCATTCCATGCGTCGCGCCAGTTGTTCCCGAGCGGGCAGACGGTGCCCATCCCTGTTACAACGACGCGCCGATTCGGCAGCGACTCGATGCGGCTCATCGTTTGGTTGCCTCGCGCAGTCGCCGGCGCACTGTGGGAGTCGCGTCTGCGGCCGGCCATGCTGCGACAAGCTCCTGCCACTGAGCCTCGTCGAACACGTCGATGAACTGCGCCTCGCGATCGACACGCTTGCTGATATTGCCGAGTACGTGGCCCGGCCCGACCTCGAAGAACGTCGACGCGCCACCGGACCGCATCGCGAGGAACGCACGCATCCAGTTGATCGCCCCGGTCATCTGGTCGCTCAGTTCCTGTCGCACTTCCTCCGCCGTCGTCAGAACGCGACCGGTCAGGCTCGAGACAACGGGAGACATCGGGTCGCGGAACGCCGTGGAGTTGATCGACTGCCGGAGTTCTTCGCGCGCGTCGGACATCTTCGGGAAGTGCCCCGGCACGGAGATCGGGAGCTGCACGACGCGACCGCCGCGCTCCTTCACCGACTCGATCGCCCGCCCGAGCGCGGCGAGCGTGCCGGAGATCACGGTCTGCCCCGGTGCGTTGACAGCGGCGACACCGACATCGCCGTCCGGCGATGCGCGTTCGCACATGTCACGGACGTCGTCATCCGTCGGGCCGATGACGCTGGCCATGCCGCCCGGTCGCTGTTTCGACCATTTCGTCATGATGCGGCCGCGCTCGGCAACGAGCCGCAACGCGTCGGCGAACGAGATCGCGTCAGCGGCGGCAGCAGCGGAGAACTGGCCGAAGCTGTGGCCCGAGACGTGCGACGGCAAGAACTGCCGGCCCATGTCCGCCGCGCGTTCCCTGATATACGCGAGGTACGCCCAACTCACTGCGAGGATCGCCGGCTGCGTGTTCGCTGTCTTGAGGAGATCCTGTTCCGAACCCTCCATCACGATCTTGGTGACGTCGAACTTCAAGATCTCGTCGGCGCGAGCAAAAATCTCGCGCGCGCTCGCCGACGCTTCGGCGACGCGGCGGCCCATACCCGCGTGTTGCGAGCCTTGTCCTGGGAAGATGAGCGCGAGCTTGCGCTCGCGTGGCGGAGTCTGCTCCATCGGAGTTGGCGTGAACTCCTGCTTTCGGCGGTTATTACAGTATAACCATCGCCAGTTGTCGTTGTTAGTTCGTCGTTCTCGACGACTCGTTTGCAGTGACCGTTCGTACTGAGTCGTCGCATAGGTCAAGCCCCCCTTTCGCGCTCGGCGGTCTTCCCGAAGCGCTCGCCCCTGACCTCCGACCTTCAACTTCCGACCTCCTACCCCCGCACACGCTGGCGGTACTGCACCGCCTCGGCGACGTGGTGCGAAGCGATGATCTCAGCCGCGTCCATATCCGCGATCGTGCGCGCGAGCTTGAGGATGCGATGAAACGAGCGCGCCGACAGCGACAACTGTGCCATCGCCAATCGAAGCAGCGACTGCGCCTGCTCGTCGAGGCGCGTCTGGCAGAACTCCCGTACCTCCGTCGGCGTCATCTCGGCGTTGCACACGAACCGCGTCCCGGCGAAGCGCGCGCCCTGGAGTCGTCGCGCATCCTCGACGCGCTCCCGCACGATTTCGGACGTCTCGCCCGTCGCTTCCGAGGAGAGCTTTTCGTACTCGACGCGCGGCACCTCCACAAAGATATCGATGCGATCCAGCAGCGGTCCCGAGACGCGCTTCTGGTAGCGTGTGATCGTCGATTCGGAGCAACTGCACTCCTTCGTCATATCGCCGGCAAAGCCGCACGGGCACGGGTTCTGGGCGCAGACCAGCATGAAGTTCGCCGGATACGTGATCGTTCCCTGAGCGCGCGAAATCGTCACCATGCCGTCCTCGAGCGGCTGCCGCATTACCTCGAGCACCTGCTGCGCAAACTCCGGCAGCTCATCCAAAAATAAGACTCCACGATGCGACAGCGTGATTTCGCCCGGGCGCGGATTGCGGCCGCCGCCGACCAGCCCGGCATGCGAGATCGTGTGGTGCGGCGCGCGGAACGGGCGCTGGCTGATCAGCGGCGTGTCCGACGGCAGCATGCCTGCGACCGAGTAGATCTTCGTCGCCTCGAGCGTCTCCTCCGCCGTCATCGCCGGCAGGATCGATGGCAGCGCGCGGGCGAGCAACGTCTTGCCGCTGCCGGGCGGGCCGCTCATGAACACGTTATGGCCGCCCGCAGCGGCGATCTCGAGCGCGCGCTTGACGTGCTCCTGGCCCTTGATGTCGCCGAAGTCTGTGCCGTGCCATTGCTCGCGCTTCGGTGCGGGCACACCCGTGTACGGCACCGGCGCGATCGGCTCGACGCCTGCAAGGTGGTTCATCAGCGCGGCAAGCGTCGGGACCGGATACACGGTCATGCCTGGCAGCAGCGCCGCCTCCACTGAGTCAACAGCGGGCACGTACGCCTTCTTGATGCCGCGTTCCCGCGCGAGCGCGACCATCGGCAGGATGCCCTGCGCATGCCGCAGCGCGCCATCAAGCGATAACTCGCCGAGGAATACGCAATCCGACACGTCGGCGAGCACCTGTCCCGCCGCCACCATGATGCCGACGGCGATCGGCAGGTCGTACGTCGGTCCTTCTTTGCGGATGTCTGCCGGCGCGAGGTTGATCACGACGCGTCCCTGCGGGAAGCGAAGACCCGAGTTCTTGATCGCCGACTCGACGCGATCCTTCGCCTCCTTCACCGCCGTGTCCGGCAGGCCCACCATCGCGAGGCTGTTGAGGCCGCGGCGCGAGACGTCGGCCTCGCATTCGACGATCTCGCCTTCGAGTCCCACCACTGCGCACGAAAGTACCTTCGCGAGTCCCATGTGCCGATTCTCTCATCAGAACATATGTACGTCAATAGCTAGCAGCCAGAAAAAAAAATCGATGTCAAGCGACGCCACTCGCGGGGTGGTTTAGGTTGAAACATTTCGTCGCAGCGTGCGTCGAACTTCGCGCCGCGACACGACCCTTGATGTTCCAGCGGTGTTGGCTCGAATCGAGAGGCGTTACGATCGCAGCGCCAACATAGGGCCGACTCGGCAGAGGGACAGTGATCGCATTCACCCAGGCGTCCGCCAGCGAGATCGAGCACGCGTCACCGGGCTCGGCACGGCTGCCTGTCGGCGCGTTCCTGATTGTCGTCGGGGTCGTCGCCCTCGTCACGCGCTTCGTGATTCTCGGACGAAAGAGCATCTGGCTCGATGAGGCATGGAGCTGGCGGTCGGCGAGCATCCCACTTCGCGAGATGCTCGACGCCACCGCCGCTGATAACCATCCACCGCTGTACTACGCCGTCCTGCACGCCGTCGTGAAGATTTTTGGCGACTCCGAGGTCGCGTTACGCGCGCCGTCGGCCGTCGCCGGCGCGGCGACGATCCTGCTGCTCGCATTCGTCGCGTGGCGCACCGGCGGCCTCGTCCCGGCAGCGATCGCGGCGATTCTGTTGACGCTGAACGGCGCCTTCCTCGGCATCTCGCAGGAAGCCCGGATGTACGCACTGGTCTCGCTGCTCGCGCTCGCCGCCTCGGCCGTCATCGGCGAGTACCTGGTCCGGCGTTCGCGCGCGCTGATCGCGCTCTATGCCGCGCTCGCGATCTGTCTCATCTACGCGGACTACTCCGGCTTCATCGTCATCGCCCTCGATATGACGCTCCTGCTTGCGTACGGCATCGTCGGGTTGCGGCGCGAACGCCGCGCTGACGTACTAGTCGATGGCGCCGTGGCTCTGGCCGCCATCGCGCTCGCGTTCGCCCCGTGGAGCAAGGTCTTCGCCGAGCAACTCGGCGTCGGCGCTCCGCTCTCGAAGCCCGATGCAGAACTGGTCCGCAGCGTTCTGCGATATGGGCTGGGGCTCGAGTCGGCGGGAGTGCTGTGGCTGCCGCTCGCCGCGATCTTGCTCGGCGCCGGCGCGTACGGCGTCGCGCGCCGTATCGGCGACCCCCGTATCGTGGCGATTGCTGCGCTGGCGCTCGTGCCGTTGGGTCAGCTCGTCATCTCGCTCGCGGTGACGCCGGTGTTCGCGCTGCGGCAGGTCGCGCCGTACATCCCCGGGCTGCTATTCGTCGCGGCGCTCGGCCTCGACGAGCTGCGCCTGCTGGTGACCCGGCTCCCGGCGCATGCAACGATCGCCGTGCCGGCGATCAGCGTCCTCGCCACGCTTGTCGTGGCCATGACTTCGGTCGGCCTGCTCGACCAGTATCGCGCGCCGTCGCTGGAAGACTGGCGTGGTGCCGCCGGGGAAGCACGCGCAGGCGGCGACGTCGTCTATCTCTGGCGCCGCTATACGGATCTGCCTGCGACCTACTACCTCCGCCCGCCCGCCGATATCCGTCGCCTCGCATCGAGCGATGCCGCAAGCGTCGACGCCGAGTTCGCGCGGCCGGGCGCAAACCGTAGCGGCACCATCATCCTCAGTCACGAGTCGCCGAACGAAGCGCAATCGATCCTCGCAGCGTTCAGTGCGCACGCAGCCATAGCCCCATCAAGGCATTCGTACGAGGGCCTCCGTCTCTATCACTTTGCAACCCGCTGAAAGCACCACGTCCCTATCGCGTGTCGGCAGAACCAACTACGACGATCACGCAGCGTGTGGTCGCGGTGTCCTTCTGCCTACTGAGCATCCCCGACCGACGACCGACGCCCGACGACGGACGACGGACGACCAGCCGAAAGGCGGTGCTCACCAGCAACGCTATCGCCTACCTCCGCCTCTCGTTACGCTGTACGCATGGCTCAGAGCGACTTCCTGGTGACGCCGATCCAGCGGTTTGCGCCCGATCCGGACGCGACGTTGCGCGCGTTTGTCGATGCCCTCGGCAAGACCGGTGGACAGCCGCGGCGGCTCAGCACCGCCATCGACCTCTGGAACGCGATGCTCGAGCGCGAGCGCGTGGTGTTCTGCGCCGTCGCCGGCGCGCCTGTACCGATGGGCTTCGGCCCGGCGATCGCGTCGCTCATCGACAAGGGGCGGCTCGACGTGCTCGACATCACCGGCGCGCAACTCACGCACGATATGCTCGAGACCATCGGCAGCCGTCACTATCAGGGCACGACGACGGCGGACGATGTCGCTCTGGCTCGCGACGACGTCAATCGCTTCTGGGACACCTTTGGCGATGAGGCCGACTACCGCCGCGTTGAGCCGATGATCTTCGAGCTGGCGCGCGCTCTGCCCGATCGGCCGCTGACGACGCGCGAATACATCTACCGCATGGGTGGCTTCTTCAAGGAACTCGGCTCGCAGCACGGCATTCTCACCGCCTCATACGACCGCGGCACGCCGGTGTATTGCCCCGCCATCGGCGACTCCGTGCTCGGGATGGATCTCGGCCTCTTCCGCGCCGAGGAGAGCAAGCGGATCGTGTTCGACGTGGTGCAGGATGTGCTGGAGATGGCGGCCATCGTCCTCCTCGCGGAGGAAGTCGGACTGCGAACCTCCACCGTGATCTTCGGCGGCGGTGCCCCCCGCAATCACATCCAGCAGTCGCAGATCGGCACGTACATGTTCAAGGAAAAGGGCAAGGGCCACGCGGAAGCCGTGCGCTTCAGCATCGAGCCCGCCGAGACCGGCGCGCTGTCCGGTTCGACGATCTCCGAGGGGATCAGCTGGAAGAAATTCGACCCGGAGGTCGAGGCGGCGGAGGTCTTCCTTGACTCCAATCTCTCCATCGCGATCGCGTCGTCGCTGCTCGGGTCGCGCGACGTCACAGCTGGCTTTCAGTTCCGGCACGAGGATGACGGCTCGCTCAGCGTCGACTACGGCGGCAAGAGCTACAACCTCTCCGAGAAGTACCACTTCTAGCGACCTGTTACCGATGTAGTTCGCATCTCACGCGAGGACACGCCCGCACGGAAGGAGCGACGGCTGGACACGACACCTTCTCAGCCGAATGCTCCGCGCGTCGTGCGGCTCGTGCGGCCGCTGCAGGAGTTCATCAGTACCGAGACACTCGGTGGCCTCCTCCTCCTCGCCGCCGCGATCGCCGCGCTCGCGTGGGTAAACGCGCCGTTCGGCGATTCGTACGGCGACTTCTGGAGCGCGCGCGTCGTCATCGACCTCAACATCATCACGCTCGACGAGTCGCTCGTGGAATGGGTCAATGACGGTCTGATGACCGTCTTTTTCTTCGTTGTCGGGCTCGAGATCAAGCGCGAGGTGCTGCGTGGCGAGCTCGCCGAGCCGCGAAAGGCGGCGCTCCCGGTCATCGCCGCGCTCGGCGGTATGGTCGTGCCGGCGGCGGTCTATCTCGCCTTCAATGCGGGCCACGAGGGAGAGGACGGCTGGGGCGTGCCGATGGCCACCGACATCGCGTTCGCCGTCGGCGTCCTCGCACTCCTGGGGTCGCGCGTTCCACTCTCGCTCAAGGTCTTCCTGCTCGCTCTCGCGATCGTCGACGACCTCGGCGCTATCGTCGTCATCGCCGTCTTCTATACAGACTCGATTTCTTTCGGATGGCTCGCCGCGGCGATCGTGCTGCTCGCGATCACAGCCGCGCTCGGGCGGCTCGGCGTGCGGCCCGCCGTCGTCTACGTCGCGATTGGGCTCGGCGCGTGGCTGTGCGTCCACGAGTCCGGCATCCACGCGACAATCGCCGGCGTCGCGCTCGGGCTGCTGATGCCGATCATCCCCTTCCTCCGCCCGCGCGAGATCGAATCGTCGGCGCCCGATCTCGTCAAGCAGTTCGAAGACAGCCGCGGTGCTGGCACGCGAGACGGCGACGAGAACAGCCGCTCGGCGTTGCGCGATCTCGAGGCGCTCTCGCGCGACAGCCACGCCGTGCTCGACCGGTTCGAGCACACGCTCCACCCCTGGACGAGCTACGCGATCGTGCCGCTCTTCGCGCTCGCGAACGCCGGCGTCGCCCTGGATTCCACTGCGATCAGCAACGCGGCGGAGTCGCGCGTCACGGCGGGCATCGCCCTCGGACTGATTCTCGGTAAGCCGCTGGGCATCGTGCTCTTCGCGTGGCTGGCCGTCAAGTTCCGCATCGCGGCCCTTCCCGCCGATGCCGATTGGCCGCGTCTGGCCGCTGTGGCGATGATCGCCGGCATCGGCTTCACCGTCTCGCTCTTCATCGGCGACCTCGCGTTCCAGCAACCATCTCTCGTCGACGACGCCAAAATCGGCATCCTCGCCGGCTCGACGATCATCGGCGTCGGCGGCTTCGTCGCCCTCTGGGCTGTCTCCAGAACTACGATAGAGTCTGCGTAGATGCGCTCGACGTAGGACGTGGAGCCGGGCAACCGTGCCGCAGCTTCCGTCGCAGCGCTTGCTTCGCCAGAGCGTTACGATTGAGCACCCGCCACGTTGGTATATCGTCGGCAGTTGCGGTGCCGAAGGTCCACGAACCAAAACGAAAGCGCAGGTGCGGATGACGGGCGAAGGCGCGACGGACATGATGCTGACGCCGTGGGCGCACTCCGTCTCGACGCTGTCGCTCTGCGCACGCTGCCGAAACTCGTATACGGCCGCAGCGTTCTGCGTCCCCTGCCTCCGCGAGGCCGATGCCGATCTGTCCGAGAAGCGCGCGCTCCTCTTCCCCCGCGAAGACGTCTTCGCGACCTGACGCCCCGTCGAGTGAGCCGCGGACCATGCGATATCATCGCCACGCGAGATATCCGTATGAGGAGCGACGCTCATGGAAACGCTGCTGATCGAACGCGACACCGAGCTGCCGGGGCTGATGACGATCACGCTCAACCGGCCCGAAAAGCTCAACTCGCTCAACACGCAGATCCACGACGACCTGCAGCAGGCATGTCGCGACCTGCAGGATGATTTCGCGACCCGCGTCGTCATGATCACCGGCGCCGGTCGCGCCTTCTCCTCCGGCGCGGATCTCGGCAGCGTCCGGCCGGGCAAGCCGCAGTCGGATCTCGATCGCCGGCTGCGCGTGCACGCCGGCGGCCGCACGAGCGCGATGCTCGAGCGCCTCGAGCAGGTGACGATCGGGGCGATTAACGGCCTGACGATCGGCGGCGCCGTCGTCCTCGCGAGCTGTCTCGATCTGCGGCTCGCCGCCGAGTCGGCGTGGTTCTCGATCCCGGAGGTCGATCTCGATCTGCCGCTGACGTGGAACGCGCTGCCGCGGCTGATGCGCGAGCTCGGCCCCGCGCGCACGAAGGAGTTGGTGATGACGTGCGATCGCTTCTCGGCCGAGGACGCGCTGCGCTGGGGCTTCGTCAACCACGTCTACCCCGACGCCGAGCTGCTCCCCCAGGCGCGCGCCCTCGCCGCGAAGCTGCTCGCGAAGGATCCACTCAGCGTCGCGATGACGAAGTCGGCGACGAGCGCCCTCGCGCGCCTCATGGTGCCCGAAGAGGCGACCCACTCCGACGCCGACCTGATGCTGCTCGCCTACCGCTTCCGTCGCGACCGCGAGAAGGCCGGCGCGCCACCGGAGTAGGAAGCGGCATGCGAGATGCGCGATGCGAGATGCGGGAACCGGGACGCTGGATACGGGACGGTCGCTCGTCGTTCGTTGCTGGACGCTCGCGCCCAGCGGCTCAGCGGCGATCCTCGCGCGGTTTTCCGATTGTCATTCAGAGCGCCAACGAAGAATCTTGCCCCTGCCATCCCGATTCTTCGATCGCGGAACATCACCCTCTGAACAGCGAACTTGGATTTCGGTCGCGTCGATAGCGTATCGACTGCATGCGACGCCCTCCGTTAAGGATCGCGTCACCTCTCACCTCCCACAACCCGCCTCGGCTTGACTCGGCCCGAACCGAGGCAGATACTTACCTTCCGGCTCTCATAAACAACGCCTGCCTGCAATCGACAGGTCGATGCCCACCCCAGAGGAGGCAGCACGTGGCAGAAGCACCGGTCGCCGAAAACACGCAACGGCCCATCGTTCCGTTCCTCAAGATCCCCAAAGACTCCTCGGAAAAGCCGTACCTACAGGGCAGCCGCTGCAAGCAATGCGGCGCCACCTACCTCGGCACCCGCATGGCGTGCAGCAAATGTTTCTCGACCGACCTCATGGACGACATCCACCTCAGCGACACGGGCGAGCTGCACGTGTTCTCGATCGTCCACCAGTCGGCTCCTGGCGTGCCGACGCCCTACATCGCCGCCATCGTCGACCTGCCCGAGGGCGTCAGCGTCCGCTGCAACATCAACGGCGTCGACGCCGATCCGAAAAACCTGAAATTCGGCATGCCGGTGAGGATGGTGACGGAGAAGATTCGCACCGACCGCGAAGGCAACGACGTCATCGCCTTCAGCTTCAAGCCGATGTAGCAGGCGGCGCTGCGACGGTTGATCTTCGGATCGACGTGCGCTCAAGTCGTACAGCACAGAGGACAGGCATTTCGACCTGTCCACAGTACCGGCGTCATAACGACCCGGCAGCACAGGAGAGGACGAAGATGCGAGACGTAGCCATCATTGGCGTCGGAATGATCAAGTTCGGACGCTACCCCGAGAAGACCGTGCCCGAGCTTGCCGCCCAGGCGGCGCTGCTCGCACTCAAAGATGCATCGGTCGACATGAAGGACATCGAGCTCGTCGCCAGCGGCAACCTCTACCAGTCGAACGCCATGGTCGGTCAGCGCATCATGCAGGTGATCGGCCAGACCGGCGTCCCCGTGATCAACGTCGCCAACGCCTGCGCGACCGGCTCAACCGCCTTCCGCGAGGCGTACTTCTCCGTTGCGTCCGGCGCCTACGACATGGCGATGGCCATCGGCTCGGAGCAGATGGGGAAGATGGGGCTCCTCGGCGGCGGCGGCGCCGGCGGTGACCCCGCGTACAGCACCGAGGGCGTCCTCGGCTCCGGTCTGATGCCCGCCGTGTTCGGGATGGCCGGCGTGGAGCATATGCGCAAGTACGGCACGACGCAGGAGCAATTCGCGAAGGTGTCGGTCAAGAACCACAAGCACTCGATGCACAACCCGTACTCGCAGTACCAGACGGAAGTCGGGCTCGAGGAAGTGCTGAACGCGCGCGTTGTCTCGTGGCCGAACACGCTCTACATGTGCTGCCCGACCGGCGACGGCGCGGCTGCCGCCATCGTCTGCTCGATGGAGAAGGCGCGTCAGTACACGACCAAGCCCATCCGCGTCGCCGCCTCCGTCCTCACGTCCGACCCGTGGACCCAGCGCGACCTCATCATGCCCGACATCAACACCCTGACCCGCGCCGCCGCGAAGGAGGCCTACGAGAAGGCCGGCGTCGGCCCCGAAGACCTCGACCTCATCGAGCTTCACGACTGCTTCGCCACGGCCGAGATCCTCCACTACGAGAACCTCGGCATCTGCGGCGAGGGCGAGGCCGGCCGCATGGTCGATGAGGGCGCCACGAGCATCGGCGGCAAGATTCCGGTGAACGCCAGCGGCGGCTTGCTCTCGAAGGGCCACCCCCTCGGCGCTACCGGCGTCGCGAACGTCTGTGAGGTCGTCTGGCACCTCCGCGGCGAGGCCGGCAACCGCCAGGTCGAGGGCGCGAAGGTCGGCATGGCCCACGTCATTGGCCTCGGCTCCGCCTGCACCCTGCAGGTGCTGGAGAAGGTCTAGCCCTCCGCGCCGTCCGTTGGTCGCCCATGCGAGAGCCGCTCCTCAGAGCGGCTCTTCTGCATGCGGAAACTGCATGCACGGCCGTCACCCGTGCCGCGCTGCAGCTCACAGCGCACGGAACGCGCCGCTTACCATTCCGGGCTTTGCATCTCGAATCGCCGCCACGTTGCCGCTGAGGAAGACGTGTCGCGAACGAGGCTGATGTTCGTCACCGGGATGCTCCACGCATTCCGTCGCGCGTTGAGGAATTGCAGGATCGTCGGCAGCTGCTCTTCCGCAACCTCGCCGCTCGCGAGCGTGATGTGCGGCACCCACGTCGCCGGCGCGTACACCGACACGGGCTCGACGGCGCCCGCAGCTGTCGCCTCCCAGATGCCCGCGTGCAGCTGCGCCAACGCCGCGCTATTCGTGACGTGCAAATACACGATGATCTCGCTGCCGCGAAAGACGCCGATCCCGTGCGTCTCGACCATCAACGGCGACGCACTTGACGCCATATCCTGCAGCAGCTGTTCGATGCCGTCCCCGTACGATTCGGCGACGTGAAACGTCACATGCGGATGGATCGAGCCGATGATCCCCTGGAGTCCGAACACCGCCTTGAGCTCGCCCCAGATGTTCTCGATCGCGTCTCGGTACGGGTCATCGATGGTCGTGACGATCGCCTGCATGCCGCAAGTATAGGCGCGGCCCTGGGCCAACCCGCGCCCGTCAAGCGACGGATACGTCGTCGCCCAAGGCCACACGCGACCTGCGCAGTACGCTATCATCGGTGCCTCAGCGGAACGCGATCGCCTCGGTGGCCCGCCATGTCAGGAACTACGACAGTGCAGAGAATCTCGAAGGCCGCGATCCATGACATCAGTCGCCGAACGATCGCGTCGTTCCATGCGCGTGCGGCCGTACCCACGGTCGCTTTTGCCGCGCTGCTCATCGCCATCGTAGCCGTCGCTTCGCCGCTGACCCGTCCGTCCTCGGCCGAAGCCGCGACCAAGAGTGTCACCGTGGCGAACTTTTCGTTCACCGATGTCGCGAGCAGCACGACGACGACGACGATCAACGCCGGCGATTCCGTCACCTGGACCTGGGCGGCGACAGGCGACATCCCGCACAACGTCTGCAGCGGCAACAGCTGCGTCGCACCGACGACGCCGGCGAATACGACGGATCCGTGGACGTCGGGCGCACTGGCCGCCTCGCCGCACTCCTACACGCGGCAGTTCAATACCGGCGGCACCTACAAGTACGAGTGCGACCAGCACAACACGATGGTCGGCACGATCGTCGTCCAGGCATCGACGCTCGCCGGCAGCGACCGTGACGCGGTGCCGAGTGGCGATGTCGCGGCCGCGAGCGACGCGACGGCTGACGTGAGCGACCGCCCGATGTGGATCATGCTCGCGATTGCGACGGTCGCCGCGTTCGCGCTCGGCATCGCTGCGGCATCGTATGCGCGTTCTCAGCGCCGTGCATCCCGCTGATGGAACTACGATGAGCGGACCGAAGCGGCGTGCCGGTCGCGATCATTCGACAACCGCCGGACACGGCGTGGGCGCGAGCGCGCCCGCCGAGGAGGCGCAGTGTAGTCGCGGTCATGGCCGGCTCCTTCTCGCGATCTCCGCCCTCACGATCGGTCTCGTCGCCATCATCTCCGGAGGAGCGTGGTATGCGCTCTCGCAGCGCTCGGCGTCGCCCCGCACCGTCGTCCTCGATCTGCGGAGCGACGGGGTCAGTCGACCCAAAGCCGTCATCGTCGACCAGCTCAGCAGCCGATTGCCGGATCGGCCCTTCGTCGACACGTCGACCTCGCGCCTCCGCGACGCCGGCTACGACGTCGACTATGTGGCGGCGGATGAGGTGACGGTCGACTTCTACCGCGCGCTCCCCGCACGTGGCTATCGCCTCATTCTGCTGCGCTCGCATTCGGCGCGCCGGGTCGTCGAAAATGAGAAGACGGATTCCGCCACGCTCTTTACGACGGAGACTGCCAGCATCGACGATCACCACGACGAGCTCGTCGCCCGCCGCCTCGGCTTCGTTCAATACGACGATGGCACTGCCGACCGCTACTTCGGCGTTCGCCCCGAGTTCATCGAGCAAGACATGGAAGGCCAGTTCGACCCGCGCACCGTCGTCGTGCTGATGGGCTGCGACGGCCTGCGTTCCGACCGCCTGGCCCAGGCGTTCACGCGTCGCGGCGCCCAGAGCTTCGTCAGCTGGGATCAGCCCGTCACTGAGACCCAGACCGATCATGCTACGTCAGTGCTGATCGACCATCTCCTTCAGCCATCGGCGACGCTCGCCGGCGCCGTCAACGACACGATGCTCGAAGTCGGCCCCGACGCCCAGACCGGCGCAAGGCTGGCGTACTACCCACGCTGACGTCAGTAACTCACTTTGAGATACCCGCATGGGTCACCCTTGCTACGCCCGAACGAACAAAGCAAACTCCCGCGTCGAATGCTGAGAACCATTGATGCCGGATCAGAGACCATCGTCGCCGCTACCGGCCCGTGAACTTCGGCGCGCGCGCTTCGACGAACGCGCGTGGACCCTCGCGCGCGTCCTCGGTTGACTGCGCGATCGCCATCGCCTGGCCCGCCAGCTCGAATGCTTCGTTCCAGCTTGCGGTCGTGCTTCGGTACGCGAGCCGCTTTGCCAGCTGGATCGCAACGGCAGGCCCCGCCGCGAGCCGCATCGCCAACTCGTGTGCCGCCCCGAGCAGGTCGTCCGCCGGCACAACCTTCGTGACGTAGCCGATCCGCAATGCCTCCTCCGCATCGACGAAGTCCCCAGTCCAGATCATCTCCAGCGCTTTCGCCATGCCGACGATGCGCGGCAAAAAGTAGCAGCCGCCATCGCCCGGGACGAGCCCCACCTTCACATACGACATCGCAAACTTGGCGCTATCCGAAGCGATGCGGATGTCCGCCATCGACGCCATATCCATGCCCGCCCCCACCGCGGCGCCGTTGACCGCAGCAATGTACGGCTTGTCGAGCAGCTGCACGGCGCGAGGCACCGCGTGCACGCCGTCGCGAAGCCAGTTCCGGCGTGACGCAGCCGTCGGTGGCGCGCCCGCCCCACCGTCGCCGATGCCCGATCCGCTGCGCAGATCCGCTCCCGCGCAAAAGCCGCGACCGTTGCCTGTAAGGATCACTACGCGCACGTCGGAATCAACGCGCGCGTCCTCGAGCGCCTCTGCCCACTCGCGGATCATCACGTCCGTAAACGCGTTCATGCGCTCCGGCCGGTTCAGCGTGATCGTCGCGACGCCATCCTGCTTTGTGTAAAGAATCTGCTCGTACGTCATCGATGTGCTCCTGCCTTCGCGGTCTGTCGGATGGTATCGCGGATTGTCCGTCGAACAGAACGTCCCGATTCGTCGCCGTCCTCGCCTCTCCAGACGCGCATTCAGCAGGCGACACCATCATTCGCGCATCGGCGCTTCCCGTTCCGGCCTTCGCTTCGTACACTCAGGCTCCTCGAGATGCCGGGTGGCCGGCCGATGGAAGGAAGCCAACATGAAGACATCGCAATTTCCGGACGCATTTTCTTGGGGCACCGCGACGGCGTCCTATCAGGTCGAGGGCGCCTGGAACGAGGACGGAAAGGGTGAATCGATCTGGGATCGATTCAGCCACGCCGAGGGCAACATACTCAGCGGCGACACCGGCGACGTGACGTGCGATCAGTACCATCGCTTCAAGGAAGACGTCGCCATCATGAAGCAGCTCGGCATGCGCGGCTATCGCTTCAGCATTGCATGGTCGCGCGTCATTCCGGACGGTCAGGGCGCGGTGAACGAAGCCGGCCTCGCATACTACAATCGCCTCGTCGATGAGTTGCTCGCCAACGGCATCACGCCGTTCCCGACGCTCTATCACTGGGACCTGCCGCAGGCGCTGCAGGACGACGGCGGCTGGGCGAACCGCGACATCGTCGGCCACTTCGCCCGCTACGCCGAGGTCTGCGTCAACGCCCTCGGCGATCGCGTGAAGAACTGGATGGTCTTTAACGAGCCCTGGGTCTTCACGTTCATCGGTCTCCTGTACGGCCAGCACGCACCGGGCATCCGCGACTCGACGACGTGCATGCGCGCGACCCACATTGTGAACCTTTCTCAAGCGGCGGCTATGAAGGCCATGCGCGCGACCGGCAGGCCGGAGATGATCGGCACGGCATTCAGTATGTCCTCGATGTACCCCGCCTCCGACAGCGAGGAGGATCGCGCGGCGGCCGAACGGCAGCACGCCTTCAGCAATCTATGGTTCCTCGATCCGATCAAGAAGGGCGCCTACCCGAAGGCATACGTGGATCAGGATGCAATGCTCGCGAAGATGGACATCCGCCCGGGCGACATGGAGGCCATGCGCTCCACGTT
The DNA here is from genome assembly GCA_038240335.1 of Dehalococcoidia bacterium. GTDB lineage: Bacteria > Chloroflexota > Dehalococcoidia > DSTF01 > JACRBR01 > JBBSDV01. Next base: position 5,312 of record JBBSDV010000018.1, on the reverse strand, counting down.
CGATTTCATCGGCATCAACCTCTACCAGCGCTCGATCATCGCGAACGATCCTTCCGGCCGAAACACGGGCGCGCGCCAGGTGCCGGGGCCCGGCCCGAGGACGGCGTTCAACTGGGAAGTGTGGCCCGCCGCGCTCTACCAGATGATCAAGCGGATCGACGCCGACTACGGCCACCCGCCGATCTTCGTCACCGAGAACGGCTGCTCCTACCCGATAGCGCCGAACGACCAGGGACGCGTGCCCGATCAGGCCCGCGTCGACTTCTACACCGGATATGTCGGGCAGGTAGCGCGCGCCATCGACGAGGGGTGCGATGTGCGCGGGTACTATGCCTGGACGCTGATCGACAACTTCGAGTGGGCGACCGGCTTCACCCAGCGCTTCGGCATCACCTACTGCGATTTCGAGAACGGCCAGAAGCGCACCATCAAGGACAGCGGCTACTGGTTCCGCGACCTCATCGCCAAGAACGAGATCGAGTACGACGAGACGCTCGTGTAGCAGACCGGCGACGCACCTGCGCGTCGACGCGGGCGTTCCGCAGAGGGACCGCGAGCAATTTCCTCCGCGGCGCGATGTGTCGTGGGGGCGCGACGTTCTCCGGGCCTCATAATCATCATTCGGAACAAGCAACCCGTGATATTGGTCGTTGCTACGCGCGATCCTCGATCGCGCCGCCGCCGAGCACTTCGTCGCCGTCGTAGAACACCACGGCCTGCCCCGGCGTGATCGCGCGCTGCGGCGCGTCGAACTCAACCCGCGCGCGACGATCGGCCAACGGCGTGACCGTCGCCGGGGCCGCGACGGTCCGGTACCGGATCTTCGCCGCGACGCGCAGCGGCCCGGCCGGCGGTTCGCCGCTCAGCCAGTTCACCCGCTCGGCGAACAGCGCGCTCGACATCAGATCTTCCTCGCTGCCCACCGTCACGACGTTCCGTGCCGCATCGATCGCGGTCACGAACCGTCGCTCTCCGAACGCGGCACCGAGTCCCTTGCGCTGGCCGATCGTGAACCCGGCCACGCCGTCGTGCTTCGCTATGGCGTTCCCGGCGGCGTCGGCCATCACGCCCGCGGTCTGTGGCAACCGACTCCGCACGAAGGCTTTGTAGTCGCCGTCCGGAACGAAGCAGATGTCGGCGCTGTCCGGCTTGTCAGCCAGCAACAAGCCCATCTCGTGCGCAAGTTCCCGAATGCGCTGCTTGCCGAAGCCGCCGACCGGGAACAGCGTCCTCGCAAGCTCCGCCTGCCCGAGCGTGTAGAGCACGTACGATTGATCCTTGCCATTGTCGACGGCGCGCAGCAGGCGATGCACGCCGCCCTCCGTGCGCTCGATACGCGCATAGTGTCCTGTCGCGAGAAAGTCCGCGTCAAGCGCGACGGCGCGATCAAGCAGCGCCCGAAACTTGACGTGCTCGTTGCACGCGAGGCAGGGGTTCGGCGTGCGCCCGCGCCCGTATTCAGCAACGAAGTACTCGATCACCCGGTCGTTGAACTCGCGCTCCATGTTGAGCACGTAGTGCGGGATGCCAATCGCGTCCGCGGCCTGCCGCGCGTCGTCCGTGTCTTCGACGGAGCAGCAGCGCTTCTTGCCCCGCGGCGCGTTCGGATCTTCCAGCGTCCACAACCGCATCGTGATGCCGATCACCTCGTAGCCGTCGCGCGCGAGCAGTCCTGCCGCGACGGCGGAATCGACCCCGCCGCTCATAGCGACGACAACGCGAGGTGGCTTGGGCACGGCGGAACCCTCCGGCTTGATGCGTCTTTGTGCGCATTGAGTCTAACGCGCCAATCAGCGGCGGGCTTCTCGGTGTCGCACCCCTCGGCCCAACGTTCGCGGTATCATCGACGCCATGACGAAGACCGAGATCTCCGAGATCATCGCCGAGCACCACGTCGAGACCGTGAAGGTCGGCACACCGGATATGGACGGCGTGTACCGCGGCAAGCGTGTGTCGGCGAAGCAGTTCCTCGCCGGTTGCGACGGCGCGGGCTTCGCACAGTGCGACGTCGTCTTCGGCTGGGACATCGCGGAAGAGGTGATCACCGACAAGCTTGCCATCGGCGCCGCCGACAACGGCTTCTCCGACATCGTACTGCGTCCCGATCTCGATACCTTCCGCGTCGTGCCATGGGAGACAGGCACCGCGAGCGTCGTCTGCGACGTCTTTACTGAAGGCGGCGCGGTGGTCGAACAGTCGCCGCGTGCCGTCCTGCGTCGCGTCCTCGAACGAGCGCGCGCCAGCGGCTACGAAGCGATGACCGCCGTCGAACTCGAGTTCCGCATCTTTCGCGAAGACCAGGAGAGCCTCCGCGCGAAGAATTACACCGACCTGCGCCCGCTGAACCCCGGCTACAACTGCTACTCGATTAGCCACGCCAGCGTCGACGACGGCGTCGTCGGCGGCCTGCGACGCCAGATGGACGCGTACGGCATCGAGGTCGAGGGCTACAATCGCGAGCACGGCGAGGGCATGTACGAAATGAATCTTCGCTACGCCCCTGCGCTCGAATCGGCGGATCGCGGCATGCTGTTCAAGAGCGGCGCGAAGGAAGTGCTCGCGCAGTCCGGCGTCGTGCCCACCTTCATGGCGAAGTACTCGGACGCAATGGACGGTTGCAGCGGCCATATCCACCAGAGCCTCTGGCGGGACGGCTGCAACGCCTTCTGGGATGCGGCCGGCGAGCATCACATGTTGCCGCTGCTCGCGTCGTACATCGCTGGTGCGCTCGAGACAATGCCCGAGCTGTTCGCTCTCTATGCGCCGAACGTGAACTCGTACAAACGCTACGTCAGTGGCAGCTGGGCACCCACCACAGCGACCTGGGGGCTCGACAACCGCACATCATCGCTGCGCGCGATCACAACCGACGCCGCCGGCATCCGCGTCGAGTCGCGCGTGCCCGGCGCCGACGTCAATCCATACCTCGGCTTCGCCGCCTGCCTCGCCGGCGGACTATCGGGCATCGATCGGAAGCTCGCTCCACCACCTCCGGCACGCGGCAACGTCTACGAACACGCCGCCGCGCCGCCCCTGCCGCGCACCCTCGACGAGGCAATCCGGCTGCTCGACGCCAGCACGATCGCGCGCGACTACTTCGGCGACGCCTTCGTCGACCACTACGTCGCCATGCGCCGATGGGAGGTCGAGAAGCATCGCCGCGCCGTGACGGAATGGGAGCGCCGCCGCTACTTCGAGCAGGTATGATCGATGGTCCTCGCGCGGTCCGTCACACCGACGATGAATGAGAGAAACCTCCTTATGACGACGAAACAACAGCCGCTCGACGGGATCAAGGTCGCCGATTTCTCGTGGTTCGGCGCCGGGCCGATCTGCGCCGAGAATCTGGCGTCGTTCGGCGCAACTGTCGTCCGCGTCGAGTCCGAGGCGCACCTTGACGGCTTACGCGGCGTCATGCCGTTCGCGAAGGGGAAGACCGGCTACAACGTCAGCGGCTACTTCAACGCCTACAACGCCGGTAAGCTCGACCTCACGCTCAACCTGAACACAGACCTCGGCAAAGCGATGGCCCGCAAACTGATCGCCTGGGCCGACATCTTCATCACGAATCAGACCTCCCGCATGATCGATCGCTGGGGCTTCTCGTACGACGAGATCCTCAAGATCAACCCGGCGATTATCGCCGCCTACCAGCCGATGCAGGGGTTCGACGGCCCACATAAGGATTTCTTCGGGTTTGGTTCTGTCCTGTCGGCGATTACCGGGTTTAACTATCTGAGTGGCTTCCCGAACCGCAAGCCGATGGGCCTCGGCACCAACTACCCGGACTACGTGCTCAACCCGGGCCACACGCTCGTCGCGATCCTCGCGGCACTCCACCATCGCCATCGGACCGGCAAGGGCCAGCGGATCGAACTCGCCCAGATTGAATCGTCGGTCGCGCCGCTCGCCCCCTCGATCATGGAGTACACCGAGAACGATCGCGTTGTCATGCGGCACGGCAACCGCATCGCTCAGGCAGCGCCGCACGGTGCGTTTCGCTGCACAGACAACGTATTCAACGATGCCCCGGAAGACCGCTGGATTGCCTTCGGCGTCTTCGACGATGCGCAGTGGGACGGCCTCGTACAGGCGATGGGGTCGCCGGCTTGGGCGATGGAGCAAGCGTTCGCTTCGCACGAGGCGCGCAAGCAGAACGAAGACGGGCTAGAAGCACGCATCAGCGAATGGACGCGCGATCAGGTCGCCGAGGACCTCATGGTAAAGCTGCAGGCGTCCGGCGTGCCGGCCGGCGTCGTCCAGAACGCGCGCGACGTGCTCGACGCTGACGAGCACCTCAAGGCGCGCGGCTACTACGTCTATCTCGATCACCCGGAAGCCGGCCGCACCGCCTACGACGGCCCGCCGTTCCGGCTCTCGAAGACGCCCGGCGTGCTGCGAACTCCGGCGCCGCTGCTGGGCGAGCACAACGAGTACGTCTGCAAAGAGATCCTCGGCATGAGCGACGACGAGATCGCCGAAGCGCTCGTCGAACAAGCGCTGTACTAGCGCCTCTCGTCAAAAGCACATCCGAGTCGCAAGGATTACTAGGCTGAGCGCCACGACCCAACACCGCCGCCGATGCATGCCAGTTCGATTTCTTTCGTAGTGCCAAGCAAGCCGAAATGCTTGTGGAAATATGACGTGCGTTTCGCGATGGATTTCCGAGCCGCGACGCCTATCACTGCCCATCCGATTGAGAACACAAGAAGGAAATCGAGAATCATTGTCCGTGCCTAGCCTCAACTATGGGGCGCGGTCCTTCGTTCCTTGTATCTCAGAAATTGGCAAATGAGGCGAGGAAGTCGACAACGCCGAGCCACCCCCGGCGCGGTCTTGCTCAGCGCAGGCGCGCCTACAGTCGCGCCTCGAAGATGAACTCCGCCTCCACGCTCGCGCCCAGCGGCAACTCGGCAACGCCGACAGCCGAGCGTGCCCCGACGCCCGCGTCGTCGCCGAAGATGTCGCGCAGCAGATCCGAGGCGCCGTTCGCGACCGTCGGCTGGTCGCCGAAACCCTCTGTCGACGCCACGAAGACCAGCAGTTTCACCACGCGCGCCACATTGTCGAGCGACCCTACCTCCTGCCGCACGACCGCGAGCGCCGAGATCGCACACGCCCGCGCCGCCTCCGCTCCGTCCTCGACAGTCACCGTCGCGCCCAGCTTGCCGGGATGCAGGATCCGTCCGTTCTCCGTGCCGATTTGCCCCGAGACAAACACCAGGTTGCCCGTGCGCACGGCCGGCGCGTACGTCCATCGCGGCTTCGCCACGGAGGGCAGCACGATACCGAGTTCGGTGAGCCGCTGTTCG